>NZ_CP015597.1 GCF_001644575.1 Mycobacterium adipatum | reverse complement strand
ATTCGTCTCGGCTGGCGCACCTGAGTGAGGAGCAAGCCCGCGACTTCCGCACTCAGTTCGGTGACACCTGGCATCTGGTGCAGACCATGCTGGGCCACCGCCATGTTGAGACGACCAAGAACGTGTATTTGGAGCCGTTTCGCGCGTTGGGTGTGCAGGTGTTGCTTGCTCACGCCGAGGGGTTTCCGGTCGCGGAGTTTATGGCTCAGGCGTTTGCGGCGCATCCGATGGTGGCCACCGATCCGGTGTTGTCACTGTGAGCCGCCGTGGTCGCGCCGCTGCGTTACCTCGGGGGGCGCCGACGAGTCACGGGTTGTTGGCTGGTGGCACGATTGTGCGTCGCTATGTGGACGCCGACCGCAAGGCACGAGATTTCGATTTCGGTCGGTTACGGGTGAGCCAGGAGCTGCAGGGTGTGCTGGCTCAAGCGTTCGCCGACCGGACCGCCCCGGGCAGGGGTTTGAGATCCATGGACTCGCTGCAGGCCTACTACCGCGCCATTCGCTTGTTCACCGAGTATCTTGCGACGCTGGACGCGCGTCCCGCTGTTCTGGCCGATGTGGTGCCCGAGCGTATCGACGGTTTTCTGGCGCACCGACGCGGCCTATCGTCGTTCAAGGCTGCCGAGGAGATGCGCAGCATCAAAACTGTTCTGCTGCACATTGAATCGCTGGATTCGGCGTTGGTCGCCAAGCTGCGGGAGCCTAATCCGCCGATCGTTCGCAAGGGCACCGGGGATCGCAGCTACAGCCGTGCCGAGTTGCGGCGAATCGCCGATGCCGCGCGCTCGGATCTGCGGGCGGCGGCCAGGAGGATCCGCACGAATCGGATGCTGCTTGCGCGCTACCGCGACGGACAAGTTGAGGACCCAACGCGCCGGCTGGAGCTGCTGGATTTCGTTGACCGTCACGGCGACGTACCGCGCACATCGAGACGGTCGGGGCGGGCTCGCACACCGGTGGTGGCGCCATGGGTCACCGAGGGCGGTTTCGGTAAGCCATGGGACATCGTGGAATGGGCACACCTGAGCGGTGTGGAAGTCACTGCGGGTGCGGTGCTGCTGGCCGTGATGACGGGCCAGAACCCGTTGGTCATTCTGCGATGCCCAGCGGCGCATCATCGCGCTGACGGACACGCAGGCTCGGTGGCCACGGCGATCGTGGACACCCACAAACCGCGACGCGGGCACCGCGCCTATATGAACCTGTCGCTGACCGAAATCCCGGATTGGATCAGCATTCCCGGCAACCCGCAGAACGTGTCGGCGCGTGATGAGCTGCACACCCCGTTCGGGCTCTATCGACTGCTGTTGGAGTTGACCGACCGCAGCAGGGCAGTGATCAACAGCGACCAATTGCTCATCGGTTACCGCCGATCCGGCGGCAGTCGTGACCGGACGGGCCGGGGATTACGCCCGCAGGCCCGGTATGGGTTCCTTCCACACTGGTCGCAGCTGCACAGTGTGCCGGCAGACACTGTTGGCGAGGGCCCGCCCGCCACACTGACCGTGACTCTTAAGCGGATTCGGCTGACCTACCTGGAGCTGCACCAGAAGCCCGTGGCTCACACTGAACAGACTCTGGCCTCCGACTATCTGGCCCGCAACCGCGGCAATCTCATTGAATACCGCAAGGTGGTGGCTGACGCGCTGACCGAGCAGGTCGCCACAGCTCGCGTATCGGGGGTCATGACACAATTGAATGCCGCCGAGGTGACTCGGGCTCGCGGGGATGTGGTCGCTGCAGCCGACCAGTATGGACTGGACCCGGTGACGGTGAAACGCATGCTCGACGGCGAACTGGACACCGTGATGAACGCCTGTGTCGACAACGCGAATAGCCCACACGCACCGGCAGGCCAACCGTGCCGGGCGTCCTTCATGCAGTGCCTGGGCTGTCCGTGCGCGCGGGCGCTGCCCCGGCATCTGCCGATCCAGGTACACGTCCATGACCAGCTTCTGGATCGCAAAGCGGCCATGACACCGATGGAGTGGGCACGACGGTTCGCCGTGCCACACACCCAGCTCGCCGATCTGCTCGGTTCACACGATGACGAGGACCTCGCCGCGGCTCGTGCGTCGATCACCGATACCGACCGCGAGAACGTGAAGCGATTCCTCAACCGCGGCTTGGATATTCGATGAGCCTCGGGACTGGTGGGACCGCCGCGGTCGCCGCTTCCGGTGAGCCTGAGCGCATAAATGAGGCGACACCGGTGCTGCTTCACCGCGAGCTGATCCCGGGTACCGATGTCAGCGCACTGTCTCGGTTCGGACAGGACCGCTGGCATATCAACGAGGGCATTTTCGAGGAAGACGCCGCCGCGTACAGCTTCAACTTCGCCGCGATCCCCGACCCGCTGCGCGGGTTCGCCAAGCTCTACTTCTGGCAGGTGATCAATCGGGATTCACCGTCGCCGTTGCGCAGGACGGCCACCGAACGGCCGTCGCTACGGACCGTGGCCAACATGTGGGTGCCGTTCAAGGCCTTCATGGATTGGCTTCACCATCGCGGGATTACCACCATCAGCCAGGTCACCGCCGAGCTGCTCGACGACTATCTCATCGATGTGGGCAACTGCGATATCGCATTAGGGCTGAAGTACCGCCGCATCGTTGAGATCAGGCGACTGTGGAGCTATCGGCTGCTGCTACCCGAGGACATGCGACTGCCGACGATGCCGCCGTGGGGCGGCGACTCGGCACGGGTCCTGCTCGGCGCGGTGCGCGCCAAGCGGGAGAACCTGACCCCGCGGATCACCGAAGGCACCATGCGCGCCCTGTTGTGGTGGTCACTGCGCTTTGTCGAAGACTTCGCCGACGACATCCTGGCGGCCCACACCGAATACCTGTACCTGCACTTCCGTGGTCGCCAACCCGGCCGAGGCGTCGTGACCCGCGCTCCTGACGGGCAAGTCCATCAACGTGTGGCGTTATACATCGACAAACTCCGGCGCGAAAATGGCTCATTGCCAGGCAAACTCGTCGCCAACGGCGAGGTTCGCATCGACTGGCGTCACCTGACCAAGGTCCTTGACTACACCAGCGAGTCGAGCCTGGCCAGCGGCCGGGCAGGCCAGCTGCTGCTGGACTCGGGCCTGCCCATCGCCGAGGACGCCTTCCTGGACACCCCCATCACCGCCCGCATCGACGACGCGCCCTGGCACCAGGGCCCGATCCCGAATAATCGAGCGCGCCACCTGGCGCGGCACCTGAGTACCGCCTGCCTAGTGGTCATTGCCTACCTCTCCGGCGCCCGGCCAGGAGAGGTTCTCAACCTCCGTCGAGGTTGCATCGAGCACGACGCCATCAACGACATGTGGCTGATGACCGGAGTGTTCTTCAAGAACGCGGTCGACGCTAACGGCAACAAGCTCCCTGCCGGGCTGCAACGCCGCGATCCGTGGGTGGTCGTCAAACCCGTCGCCGATGCCGTGGCCGTCCTCGAACGCCTCCACGATCACCAATTGCTGTTTCCCAGCATTATCGAGGCCCACCGCCAACGCACGAACACCCGCCGCAAAGGCAACGCCCGCATCCCAGCACGTTGCGCCGACGACCTCGCCGCGTTCGTGGAGTGGGTCAACACGCGCTGCGCACACCGGGCAGCGCTTGCCATCCCTCTCGATTCCCAAGGACCACTGAACATCACCCGGTTTCGGCGCACCCTGGCCTGGTTCATCCGCCGGCGTCCGCGTGGCCTGGTCGCCGGCTCGATCCAGTACGGCCACGTCCACACCCGGTTGCTGCAGGGTTACGCCGGCGGATACGACGCGGGATTCATCGACGAACTCGCCTTCGAAGACTTCCTGGCCCGCCTTGAGCAACTGGCCGAGGATGAAAAGGCGCTGCGGGCGGGGGAAACGGTGTCCGACCCCGCCGCCCAGACCTACCGACACCGCGTCGCCGCAGCTACCCGCCAGTTCGCCGGCCACGTACTCACCAGCAACAGACAAGCCCGTGACCTGCTCACCAACCCTGCGCTGCAGATCTACCACGGCGACGCGATGACGTGCGTCTTCGACGCGACGGTGGCCGCCTGCCAACTGCGCGGCACTGCTGAGGATCCCTTGGTGACCCCTCAGATTGATGACTGCCGGCCCTGGTGCCGCAACATCGCCCGCACTGACCGCGACATCGCCGCGCTGCGTACCCGCCGCGACCGCCTGACCCTGATCGTGGATGACACCTTGGCTCCACCGATCCGTTGCGAACGCGACCAAGCCGAATTACGGCGAATCACCACCATTTTGGAGACCCACGATGACGCCAACAGACCCGAACCATGATCCCATCCGCGCGAAGATTATCGCCGCTATGGACCGGCTCCTGGCCGGTACACCGCTGCGTTCTACGGGGCGGCTGAGCGTGTCGCAGCTGGCCGTGGAAGCTGGTGTGGGTCGCTGGCATCTCACCCATCAGCACCTCGATCTCAAGGAACAATTCCAAGCACGTGTCGCCAGCGCCGCCAACACTCCAGCGGCGTTCACGAGTCGACTCAGCGAGTTTGAGAACCTAAAAGCTGTGCACGCCAAGCTCATTGCTCACTGCGCCGAGCTGGAGGAACGGCTGCAGGTCTATGCCACCGTCATCAACGTGCTATCGCTAGAAAAACAAGCTGCCAAGACGACCACCGCCGCTGTGGCAGACATCCATGTCCGGCGTGGCGGCGATCGATGATGTCGCCAACCGCGGGCACCTCGTGCTGCTGAGGACACACGTTGGGGGCCACCAGATAGCACTCGGCGGCTTCATCAACCCCGCATCTCGATAGGCAGGCCGTGGTGGTCGCGCACGGCGCTCACGCCGAGGTCGACCTCGGTCCACACTTCGTCGGGCACGATTACGGTGGCGCGTGTCAGGGTGAAGGCTAGATCGATGACCGAACAAGCTCAGCCCATGATCGTAAGTCGCGCGCACTGCGCGACCCCTATACGGGTTGAGGACGGTGGCGCGGTCGGGTCGGTCTGATCGTCGGTGAGGGTCATCAATTCGGTGGTGTCGGGGACAGGGCAGCCGACCAGAATCGCATCCGGCCGACTGGAGGTCAACCGGCTTGTCTGGTCGAGGCCGATAGGCGCTACATCGACAGCGCAGACTGCCGCCTTGTTCGGTTGTCATCTGTCTCAGGAAGTTGTCATGTACCGTTCGCTAACTGATTCTGCGGTGGGCGGGTGACTCGTCCCGGCGTTTCCAGAGACCATGAGCCCGCAGTTTCAGGCCCTAGGGATACGCCCCGCCTACCGCGACATCCCCCGCGACGATAACGGCACCCTGAACCACCCGTGTTTCGATGCATGTTTGATGCACACCTTGTTATGTGCCGCGTGCCCTACGCTGACGGGATGCTGACCGACCTTGTTGATCTGCCCGGCGGCGCGTTCCGGATGGGGTCGATCGATTTCTATCCGGAGGAGGCGCCTGTCCATACCGTGTCGGTGGCGCCCTTCGCGATCGAGCGGCACCCGGTGACGAACGCCCAGTTCGCCGAATTCGTTTCCGACACCGGTTATGTCACCGTCGCCGAACGCGCGCTCGATCCCGCCGACTTCCCCGGTGTCCCGGAGGACGAGCTGGTTCCCGGCGCGCTGGTGTTCCGCGCGACGGCCGGACCGGTCAATCTGCGCGACTGGCGCCAGTGGTGGACGTGGGAGCCCGGCGCGTGCTGGCGGCACCCGTTCGGGCATGACTCCACGATCGAGGGCCGCCTCGATCACCCCGTGGTGCAAGTTGCCTACCCGGACGCGGCCGCCTACGCCGCCTGGGCCGGCCGCCGGCTGCCCACCGAGGCGCAGTGGGAGTACGCCGCGAGAGCCGGTTCCACCACCGCCTATGCCTGGGGCGACGACGTCCGCCCCGACGGGCAGCTGATGGCCAACACCTGGCAGGGCCGGTTCCCGTACCTCAACGACGGCGCCCGGGGTTGGGTCGGCACCTCTCCGGTCGGGACCTTCCCGCCCAACGCTTTCGGGCTGCTGGACATGATCGGCAATGTTTGGGAGTGGACGACGACGCGATACGCCCGTCAGCACCGGGTCGACCAGCCCGCCGAAGGCTGCTGCCCACCGCCGTCGCCGTCCGGCGACCCTTCCGTCAACCAAGCGCTCAAGGGTGGCTCACACCTGTGCGCGCCCGAGTACTGCCACCGCTACCGCCCGGCCGCCCGGTCGTCGCAGTCGCAGGACAGCGCGACCACCCACATCGGGTTCCGCTGCATCGCCTGACGCGGTGGCGAAACAATTCGAGTTCCGCCGTTGCGAACGCGCTGGCCTCGGCGTTTCCCAGGCAGTAGGTGGCGTAACATTCGGTAATCCGCCACCGGCCGCTCCGGGTGGCACAGTGAGTGCATGCCACGGCGACCCAAGATCCCTCCGAAGGACTTTCCCCGTCCTTCGGTCCGGGAGTACGCGGGTACCCGGGCCGATGCGGCGCGGTGGGTGCGCGACGTGCTGCGCAGCCAGATTCTCGAAGGCGCCTTCGGTGGTCTGGCGGCAGCTCGTCCGGCGCTGCCGTCGGAATCCGAACTCGCCGCCGAACTCGGCGTCAGCCGTAACGCCATCCGGGAAGCGTTGGAGCTGCTGCGCGGCGAAGGCCTGATCACCCGCATCCAAGGCTCGGGCACCTTCGTCACCGGCGCCAAGCTCCGCCAGCACCTCGACCGGCTCGAGGGTCTCGCGGAATCGCTTGCCGGGCATCAACTCCCCGTCGACAACGAAGTCCTGTCGGTGCGCGAGTCCACCGCGACGCCGTTCGTCGCCGCCAAACTCGAGCTGCCCGAGAACGCTCCGATCGTCTTCATCGAGCGGCTGCGGTCGGTGGGTGGGTTGCCGCTCTCGCTCGACACCACATCGCTGCGCATGGGAGCGATCCCCGTCGATGCCGAACTCGGCAAGCAGGACGTCTTCGCGCTGATCGAGCGTGAACTCGGTGTGCGGTTGGGCTGGGCGGAGATAACCGTCGAATCCGTCGCCGCTGACTCGCGCACCGCTGAACTGCTCAAAATCCGAACCGGTGCACCACTGCTGCTGCTCCACCGCCTCACCCATCTCGAGGACGGCACTCCGTTCGACCTCGAGACTGTTCGCTACCGCGGAGACCGGTGTTCATTGGTGACCACCGCCGCACGCGGGGACGCTCCCACTCCGTAACACCCCGGCGTCACCCGTCCGTCACGCCCGCAAGGGTTCATTCGCAACCGAATCGAAAGGTGTATTCAGCATGCCCGAACAACCCAACATCGTGTACTTCCACGTCGACAACCTCGGCATGGGTGAGCTCGGCTGCTACGGCGGCGGCATCCTGCGCGGTGCCGACACCGCCCGCGCGGATGCCTTCGCCGCGGAGTCGCTGAAGTTGTCGCACTTCGTCGTGGAGCCGCAGTGCACTCCGACGCGGTCGGCGCTGATGACCGGCCGGTATCCGATCCGGTCGGGCAACCACACCATCGCCCTCGGCGGCAACGGCGGCGGTATCGTCGCCTGGGAACGCACGATGGGCGACATCCTTTCCGAAGCCGGTTATGCGACGGCGTGTTTCGGGAAGTGGCACATCGGCGCCGAGGACGGCCGCTGGCCGACCGACCACGGATTCGACGAGTGGTACGGCCCGGCCCGCACCTACGACGAGTGCCTGTGGCCCGACGATCCCTGGTACGACGGCGACCGCGACGGCTACTCCTACATGTACGAGGGCACCAAGGCCGACGGCGTCCACGCCACCGACGAGCAGCTGACCGTGAAGCTCAAGGGCCAGATGGACGGCGAATACGACCGCCGCGCCAAGGCGTTCATGAAGCGCAGCGTCGAGGCGGGCAAGCCGTTCTACCTGTACCACAACCATTCGCTGATGCACTTCCCGATGGAGGTGCGCGACGAGTTCAAGGGCAGGAGCAGCAACGGTGCCTGGGGCGACTCGCTGCTGATGCTGGACCACGACTTCGGCAGCATCCTCGACGCCCTCACCGAGCTGGGCATCGAGGACAATACGATCGTCGTCTTCGCCGGCGACAACGGCGCGGAGGACCACCTGGCCGGCCGCGGCACCGCGGGCTTCTTCGACGGGTCGTACTTCAGCTCCGCCGAGGGCGGCATCCGCACCCCGTGCCTCATCCGTTGGCCGGGCAAGGTGGCGCCGCGCGAGAGCAATGAGATGGTGCACGTCACCGACATGTTCCCGACACTGCTGCGCTGGGCTGGGGCAGATATTCCGGACGACCGGATCATCGACGGCATCGATCAGCGCGAGTTCTTCTCGGGCGCAGATGAATCCAAGCGCGAGGGCTGCATGGTATGGCTCAACGAGGAGCTGCATGCCGTGAAGTGGTCGCAATTCAAGATCAACTTCAAGCGGCAGCAACACTTCCACGATCCGGAGATTCCGTTGGGCTTCGCCCGCATCACCAACCTGCTGGAGGATCCGAAAGAGCGCGAGGCCGTAAATCAGACCTGGGTGCGGTGGTGGGTCATGCAGCACGCCTACCGCTTCATCCAGGAGTTCGATGAGAGCGTCAAGGTCGAGGAGCTGATCCCCTCCGGTGCGCCCATCGACTTCGTGCCTGCGCGCGCACAGTAGAAGCTTGCTGTGACGCCGTCGAAAAGTTATGGAGCCGAGTCGATCACAATCCTGGAGGGGCTGGATGTCGTTCGCATACGGCCCGGGATGTACATCGGGTCGACGGGCGAGCGGGGCCTGCACCACATGATCTGGGAAGTCGTCGACAACGGAGTCGACGAGGCGATGGCGGGCTACGCCACCAAGGTCGACGTGACTCTGATGGCAGACGGCGGTGTCGAAGTGATCGACGACGGTCGAGGGATCCCGGTGGCCGAACACTCCACCGGGATCCCCACCATCGACGTCGTCATGACGCAGTTGCACGCGGGCGGCAAGTTCGACTCCGATTCCTACAGCGTCTCGGGTGGCCTGCACGGCGTGGGTGTGTCCGTCGTCAACGCGCTGTCCACCCGACTTGAGGTCGACATCCGCCGCGACGGGTACATGTGGTCGCAGACCTACGAAGGCTCCCAGCCCGGCACTCTCTCACGAGGCGCAGCCACCTCGGCAACCGGTACGACAGTGAGGTTCTGGGCCGATCCTGAAATCTTCGAGGCCACCACCTACAGCGCTGAGACCGTTGCGCGCCGGCTTCGGGAGATGGCGTTCCTGAACCGGGGCCTGACGTTGACGCTCGCCGATCTACGTGACCCGCAAGCCGAGCGTCGCACGTTCCACTACGCCGAGGGGTTGATGGACTTCGTCAAACACATCAACCGGACGAAGGACCCGATCCAGCCTTCGATCGTCGGCTTCGCCGGCGCCGGAACGGGCGTTGAGGTCGAGGTGGCGATGCAGTGGAACGCGGGCTACTCGGAGTCGGTGCACACGTTCGCGAACACGATCAACACCCACGAGGGCGGCACGCACGAAGAGGGCTTCCGCGCAGCGCTGACGATGGTGGTCAACAAATACGCGCGAGACAAGAAGCTCCTCAAGGAGAAGGACCCGAACCTGACCGGCGACGACATCCGCGAAGGCCTGGCCGCCGTGGTCGCCGTGAAAATCGCTGAACCGCAGTTCGAGGGCCAGACCAAGACCCGGCTAGGAAACGCCGAAGTCCGCTCGTGCGTGCAGAAGATCTGCCATGAGAACCTGACGCACTGGTTCGAGTCGAATCCCGCGGAGGCCAAGACGGTGATTACCAAGGTGACCTCCTCGGCTCACGCACGACTGGCCGCGCGTAAGGCCAGAGATTTGGTGCGTCGTAAGAGTGCGACTGATATCGGTGGTTTGCCGGGCAAGTTGGCTGATTGCCGGTCGACGGATCCGACGAAGTCGGAACTGTATGTGGTGGAGGGTGATTCGGCGGGTGGTTCGGCCAAGAGTGGCCGGGATTCGATGTTTCAGGCGATCCTTCCGCTGCGCGGGAAGATCATCAACGTCGAGAAGGCCCGGATCGACCGGGTGTTGAAGAACACCGAAGTCCAGGCGATCATCACCGCGCTGGGCACCGGAATCCACGATGAGTTCGACATCTCGAAGCTGCGTTATCACAAGATCGTGTTGATGGCCGACGCCGACGTCGACGGCCAGCACATTTCGACGCTGCTGCTGACGTTGTTGTTCCGGTTCATGAAACCGTTGGTGGAAAACGGGCACATCTTCTTGGCGCAGCCGCCGTTGTACAAGCTGAAGTGGCAGCGCACCGATCCGGAGTTCGCGTATTCCGATCGTGAACGCGACGGTCTGCTCGAGGCCGGCCGGGCGGCGGGTAAGCGGATCAACGCCGAGGACGGTATTCAGCGGTACAAGGGTCTGGGCGAGATGGACGCCAAAGAACTGTGGGAGACCACGATGGACCCGTCGGTGCGTGTGTTGCGTCAGGTCACCCTCGATGATGCCGCCGCGGCCGACGAACTGTTCTCCATTCTGATGGGCGAAGACGTCGAAGCACGGCGCAGCTTCATCACCCGAAACGCCAAAGACGTTCGCTTTCTCGATGTTTGAAACGTCAGACCAGCGGCAGAGCCAGGTAGGCGACCACCAGGACGGACAACGCCAGCACCGCTGATCCGGCGCCGAGGATCTCGCGTCGGGCGGTACGCGGTCGGGAGGTGAGTCGGCGTCGGCGTCGGACGCCGATGAGGAACACCACGACGGTCACGACGGCGGCGGCGATCCCCACCACCAGCCGACCGCGATGATCGGCCACCGCGGCGAGGTCGTGGTCTTTGACCAGCAGCAGCCCCCCGGCGACCAGTACAGCCAGCGACGTTCGCGTCCACGCCAGGTCCGTCCGCTCGGGCTGGAGGCCGCGGTCTTGGGCGAGCGCCTCGCGCGTCATCGCCCACCGGCCGCGACGACGAGCGTCAGTGTCACCAGGCCGATGATCACAAGTCCGAGGGTCAGATAGACCGGGGTCGATGGGCGCGGCAACGGGCGGTCACGGCGCATGGCGTAGTCCACCTGATGCCACCGGTGCAGTCCCACACCGGCGGTCAGGACGGCGAGAAGCCCGACCGCCGCGCCGAGCGCGTGCCGCAGACCCGGCAGCCCCAACTCAGGCAGGAACTGCGCCACCGCGACGGCGGCGGCCAGTAGTCCGAGCGCTGTCCGCTGCCATGCCAGAAATGTCCTCTCGTTGGCGAGAGTGAACCGGTAGTCTGGCTCGATCATCTCCGAGTTATTGTTGCCTGCAACAGCTTCGGTAGTCACCGTCCCAGTGTTCGCGTGCGCGCGGTGCATCGCCAGTAGCCTGCTGGTGGCGTAACCGAGAGTTCATCGGCGCGGCGATCCGGGGTACAGGTGAGGTGAACTGGCGGAGTGCCGGTCGGCCGCGCGGCCACTTTCGCATTCACACCTCAGATGACCTACGTCGATGGCGTAACTGGCGTGCAACCTCCCGTGACGGTGAGGTAACAGAAGCCGTAAACCCTGGTACATGTGAACGATCCAGACACATACCTCACCGACCAGGCGCCGCCTCGTCGTCGTCTTGCTCGTGGCGCTGGCCACAGTGGGTGCCCAGGCGCCGACGGGCTGCGGGCTGCTGACCGATCCGACGGTCACCGTCAACGTCGGCTATGAGTCGAAGGCGATCAACACCGTCAACGCTGGGACACTGCAGCGTGACAGCCGGGCATTCGAAGACGCGCTCGCGTCGTGAGTGCGGAGATGATCTCCCGCCAGTTCGGCCTCGGGTATTACACCTGGCAGTCCCGCCGCCTGCTCGAGTACGCAGGCGCCGACGTTGGCATGCTTTCGATCGGCGCGGACGGACTGGTCACCGCGCGGCTCGTCGACTACGTGGGCCGTCGCGTCAGCCGGTGGCTGCCGAGGGCCGCCGGATGAGCACAGGAGCAATCAACCTCGACAAGCAGAAGCTCGACTTCCTCGGCCAGAGCCCCGCGCAGTGCGCCTGAACCGGCCATTCACTAGGAGAAGTTCGTGAGCGCCACCCTTCCCGCGCTACGGGACCACACCCCCGCGAAAGCGTCTGTTCTGCAGGCACTTCGGTCGCCGGCGCTGCTGCGCACCGAGGTGCTGGCAGGGCTGGTGGTGGCGCTGGCCCTCATTCCGGAAGCGATCGCCTTCTCGGTGATCGCGGGCGTCGACCCGCGGATCGGGCTGTTCTCCTCGGTGACAATGGCGATTACTATCGCGATCGCCGGCGGTCGGCCGGCGATGATCTCGGCGGCGACGGCGGCGGTAGCGCTCGTCGTCGCGCCGGTCGCGCACGAGCACGGAGTCGGCTACCTGGTGGCGACGATCGTGCTGGCCGGCCTGTTGCAGGTGCTGCTGGCAATCCTCGGTGTCGCGAAGCTGATGCGCTTCATTCCGCGCAGCGTGATGATCGGCTTCGTCAACGCACTTGCCATCCTGGTGTTCGTCTCACAAGTCCCGCACCTGCTCGGCGTGCCATGGCTGGTGTATCCGCTCACCGCGGTCGGCATCGTGGTGATGGCGCTGTTGCCGAAGGTCACGACGGTGGTGCCTGCGCCACTGGTGGTCGTCGTGCTGCTGACGGCCGCGGTGGCGTTGTTAGGATGGAACGTGCCCGACGTTGGCGATCAGGGTGCACTGCCGGATTCGATTCCACTGCCGGGCATTCCAGATGTGCCACTCACGTGGCAGACGCTGCAGATCATCACACCGTACGCGCTCGGCGCGGCCTTGGTGGGGCTGCTGGAGTCGCTGATGACGGCGAAGCTAGTCGACGACATCACCGAAACACCGTCGAACAAGACCCGCGAGGCGTGGGGGCAGGGCACGGCCAACATCGTCACCGCGATGTTCGGCGGCATGGGCGGCTGCGCGGTCATCGGCCAGACGATGATGAACGTCAAGGTCGCAGGCGCCCGCACGCGCCTGTCAACGTTTCTAGCCGGAGCCTTCATCCTGGTGCTCGTCCTTGCGCTCGGACCCGTCGTCGGAATGATCCCGATGGCAGCGCTGGTGGCAGTCATGATCGTGGTGTCCGTCGCGACGATGGACTGGCACAGTATTGGGCCGCGCACGCTGAAGGTCATGCCGCGCAGCGAGACAGCGGTCATGGTGGTGACGGTCGTCGTGACCGTCGCGACGGGCAACCTCGCGATCGGAGTTTCACTGGGAGTGCTGGCCGCGATGGTCGGGTTCGCGCGACGCGTCGCCCATATGACGATCGTGGAGTGCGACTCGGACTCCGAGCCGCGGACTTACCGCGTGCGCGGTGAGCTTTTCTTCGCATCGAGCAACGACCTGATTCATCGGTTCGATTACGCCAACGACCCTGACGACGTCGTGATCGACCTGTCGGGCACCGACGTCTGGGACGCCTCCGCGGTCGCCACTCTTGACGCCATCCGCAGCAAATACGCCGCCCGCGGCAAGAGTGTACGGATCACTGGCCTCGACGGTGCCAGCCTCGAACGCCTCGCCAAACTCTCCGGCCGGCTGGGCATCTAGTTTCATAGTACTGCGCCGTTGATCGGGATCATTGATTATGGCGTCGTCGATAGTGGGATTGTCGGGCTCGGTATTGGTGTCGTCTTCGCCGTCGTGACCATGCCAGCAGGGTAGCGATGGTTTGTTTGGTTGGTCAGCACGAGAGCGTCGAAGAGTCGGCGAAACTCGTTGATGGTCAACGTGATCAGCCCTGCCGGGGTGGGTGTGGTGTCGCGTTCGACCGCGGCGGCCTGGGCTAGGAAGGCCATGCGCGAGCATGGCCAGGGTGGTCCGGCGGTATCAGGATTTCCAGCGCCGGACTTGGTGTTGATCGAGCCCGACCAGCCCTTTGGCGGCTTGGAAGGATTCCTCGATGCGCCAACGCTGGCGGGACAACCGCACGAGGGCTGCGTAGCGGGACCGGGCGGGGGGTGTAGCAGCGCAGGTAGGCGTGCTCGCCGGTGCGGTCGTTGCGGCGGATCAGCAAATGATGCATCCCGGTATCGCCATCATCTTCGGTAAGAGCCGAAACCACGCCCACGAGTACAGCCGCGGTCCGTGCGCTCCCGCTCCGGCGGAGTGTTTCTGCCAGGCATGCGTCGGGATCAGTGCCGGCAGCGCGTCGACACGGATCGGGCCGGCGTCAGTGGGCACTCGGCGGTTGGCCGCCATCGCCAGCACATACCCCAGCCGGTGGCCGCGGACGGCGCCCCGCAACCCGGGGGTCAGCGCCATAGACTTCGTCACCGGCTACCCAGCCGGCAGGTACGCCGGCGTCGACCGCCCGGTCGATCAATGCTGTGGCGAGGGTCGGCTTGGTCGCAATGCCCCTGTCTTGCTGCCGGGATTCCCGCGTCATTGCAGCGTTCAGCATCCTCGGTCCAGGACTTGGGCAGGTAGGGAGCCCGGTCGATTAAGGCGTGCCCGCGCGGCGCGGCGTAGGTCACGTACACCGCGACTTGGGAGTTCTCGATGCGCCCGGCCGTGCCTGAATACTGGCGCTGCACGCCGACTGACTGGGTGCCTTTCTTCACATCGCCGGTCTCATCGACGACCAGGATCGCGCCTGGATCACCGAAGGCGCCAATGACGTAGTCACGCAGATCGTCACGGACCTTCGGCGTCCCAGCTGGCCCGGGCCAGCAGGTGCTGCAACCCGTCGGGGGTGACCGTGCCGCGGTGCTCGGCGATGGTCCAGCAATTCTTGCGATCCAGGCGCAGCAACTATCCCGGCCATCAGTTCACCGGCATGGCGCAACGGCTCGTACCGCGCGAAACGCGGCGCGATCCGATCCAACACACTGCGGAGAACGCGGTCTGCCATCGGTCACGGTTCTACGCTATGAACCGCGGTGGCCGCGGCATATTCTGATGTAGTTAAGAACTCCGAACAATGCCGCGGTCACCACTCTGACCCGGCCCAGGCACGCCGAATCCCACTAGACTAGATCTACGGCTGCAGTATTAGCCCAACGGACGGGCCCAAAGCCACGCCCGACTTTCAGGTCGAAGGAGCTAGCGGCTACCAGCTGAAGCGCTTGTTGAGCTGCATTGTGCATTCGGCCTTTTCGTAGAACCCCTGCGGTGCGTGGCTGCTGGTGTGCAGATAGCACTGAGCCCGTACCTCGGCGCTGCCCGGGGTGAAGGTGAGCAGCCGACTGATCGGAAGGGTGGTGATTGGCATGTGGTGTTGGCTTAGCGATGCGGCATTCATGAAATAGGTTCCGCCATAGCGTTGTTCGATATGCGTCTTACCGCCGTGAGAATCATCGGGATGAGTGTGCGTGTGCCCCGCGATCCACAACGCAACAGAACCGGGATGCTCTTCTAGGTAATTCTCGAATGCCCCCGAATCCGGCTTGCTCCCAACCCAGTAGAGGTAGGAAGCCCCATTCGGCGTACCTTGCTGGAATGGACGGTGGTAATGCTCGTGTAAACTGCCGTCGTCAGCGACGCGTACGCCCTCCCATTCCCCGGAGGCGACGGTCGTGTCTTTGAGGACATAGTGGTGCACAGTGATGATGATCGATTCGGGATTGGCCTCGACATTGCGTTTCCACCAGTCGAATGTCTCCGCTGACACCACGCCCCCAGGATTGCCGCCCAGGTCACCACGGCCGACGACCTGGGTGGGCTCGTTGATGTCGCTCATCATGAGGAATAGGATGTTTCCTACCCGGAATGAGTACCGCTCCCAAGTGCCTTCAACGGGATAGGTCCTGGCGGCCGGGTCGACGCCGGAATGCTCCGTGTGAAGACCTAGAGGATCGATCCACTTCTGCCACCACCATCCAGCGGTTTCTGTCAAGCCGCTGCGATCGTGATTACCCGACACGCTGTAGACATCCTCGCGGCGGTGCTTCCGCATCGCGGAGAACTGACGGCGGATCTCCACACCTTCCTCATCGGCCGGCAGACCCAGGTGCGTGCCCGACATGTCGCCGGCATCGATGGCGATGTCCCAGTCGAAGGCTGAACCGCCCTCGGAACCGCCAAACTCCGAATGCCGAATTGCCTCCGCCAGGCTTTCCCGGCCGTACTCGATGTCTGTGCCGACGTGTGCGTCGCCGAAAGCCCAGAGATTGAACTCGCGTTCCTGGTTCGTCATGATGGAAGTGTGACCTCGCTGTCAGATGTGGGTGCTTTGTTGATTACGCCGATTTCCTGCATTGCTTTCGCCATCACTGCGACACCCGTAGCAGCGGGTGTGAACTTCACTGATTCCTCCTGTAGTTGGGCTGCCATTGTTGAAGGGTCTTCACCGAACTCGGCAGCTAGGATCGCGGCCGACTCATCCGGGTCGGACGTGATGAAGTCGACAGACTGGCGTATGCCAGCCCTCAGTGCTTCGATCACTTCGGGATTGGCGTCGATATAGGACTGCCGCACGGCGACTGCGCCGAAGATCGGATTCTCTGACCCTTCGAAAATGTCGTAGCTCCCGAGGAGCTTGCGTGCTCCGCCCTCGCGATCCGAGAACTGATACGGCGGATTGGTGAACTGGGCTGCGACGCGCCCGGTGAGCAGGGACTGCACACCCGTGTCGTGTGGCATGTACACCTCGTTCACCTTCAGCGCATCTGCGTTACCGAGTTGCTGCTTGGCAGCTATACGCAAAAGTATTGCCTGATTGTTGTCCGCCGATAGAACCGCGATCTTGTCGTTTGGGGTGAAGTCGGCCAGTGAGGTGAGCCGTGGATCCTTTACCATCAGCCACTGATCAATATCAGACAAGCCGCTGACGACCCGCCAGTCCATTCCGTTATCCCATCCAACCAGGAACGGAGACAATGCCAGCGCGCCAACCTGGATGTCGCCGGAGATCATTCCGGACCTGATCAACGCCCCGGAGTTGACTGTTTGATACGACACATCGTGGTTGGGGAGCGACTCTTGCAGCCAGTTCTTACTTTTGAGGATCATCAAGGGGGCGTAGCCGAAGTTCGGCTGATAGGCGATCTTGAGCGTGGATTGGCCGGCTCTGGCCTCACCGGCATCGTTGGAGCCGCACGCTGCGGCCGCAAAAGCGGCGCCGGTTGCCGCGGCAACAATTCCAAATCGCCTGCGCGAGAAAACTATCCGTGCAGTACCCGAACCATCGATTCGCATAGGGTATCTTTCTTCCAATTTTATTGCGTGGCTGTCAGGCTGGCGCCGACATGCCCCAGCGGACGAGTGTTCGACGCTCAAGCACTTTGAATAGTGCTTCGACAAGGACTCCTGTAATAGCAATTGTCACTAGGCCGGCGAAGACCTCGTCGACACGCATGAACATGCTGGCATTGTTGATGTAGAAGCCCAGGCCGCCGCCCTGGCCGGATGCCCCGAACACCAGCTCGGCACCGATCAGTGTGCGCCACGCAAACGCCCATCCAGTTTTGAGGCCGGTAAAGGTATAGGGCAGCGCAGCCGGTAGTAGAATGTCGCGAGCCAGCCGAAACTTGTTGAGGCCCAATACGTTACCTACCATGACCATGGTTGGGTTGACGGAACGGAATCCCGCGCTGATATTCAGCGCTACGGGCCACACCACAGAGTTGGCGATGACGATGCTGAGCGCCAGAGGTCCAATGCCGAACCACAGGATGACCAGTGGCAGGATGGCGATAGCTGGGAGCGGAGTGAGCGTCGAGGTGGCCAGCGACAGGGCGTATTCGCACCACTTACTCCAGGTGGCCAGGATGGTCATGATGACCGCGGCCGTGACACCGACGCCTAGTCCGATTGCCAGAAAACGAAATGTTCCAAGGGTGGCATCCACGAGCGAGCCGGTAAGCAACCCGTTCCAAATTGCCTCGAGCACTTGGACAGGACTCGCGAAGACTAGGCTGTCGACACCGCCCACCGCGGCGTAGATCTGCCACGCCAAAAGGAAACCGCAGATTAGAGTTATCTTGGCACCGGCAGCTCGCGCCCCGGCCGACTGGGCGCCGAACCGCGCCTGTGTACGTTCAGTAGGTTTGATCGAAATCACAACGCTACGCTCCTAACTCGTCAGCAGTTCTCGCAGATGACGCTCTGCTGTTTCAAATCCTGGCCCGTCGAGGTCGCGCGTTGAGACGTCAACGATCTCTTGCACGTGCGATGGAGAATCGCCCAGGACGATGATGCGATCACCCAGGCGTAGCGCTTCGTCGATGCTGTGGGTCACGAACAGCAAGGTGGACTTCGTCTGATCCATGACACGCCGGAGTTCGGCCTGAAGACGTTGGCGGGTCAGCGCGTCGAGAGCAGCGAACGGTTCGTCCATCAACAGGATCGCCGGTTCGATTGCCAAGGCCCGGGCGATGGCCACTCGCTGTTTCATGCCGCCGGACAGTTGGTGGGGGTAGAGCCCGGCCGCCGTACTGAGTCCCATCAGGTCTAGGTAGCGCTCAGAAGTCTCGGTAGCCGCTGCCTTGGACCGGCCTACGGCCCGTACTGCATAACGGATGTTGTCGATGGCGGTTTTCCACGGAAACAGTTGGTCGAGTTCCTGAAACACCACTCCGCGGTCAGGCCCTGGACCAGGAGAACTGACTCCGCGGACTCTCACCTCACCGGACATCGGTGTGATGAAGCCTGCGATGGTTTTGAGTAGCGTCGATTTCCCACATCCTGACGCACCGATCAGCATCACCCGTTCCTGCGGGCGAATCTCAAAACTCACGTCGTCGAGGGCAACCCGAAAGGTGCCGTCGACTCGGTATCCGACTTTGAGGCGATCGGCGACCAGAATCGCTTCCATACTGCGGGGTTCACTCATCGCAACAACCTGTACTAAATGCGGCTTGGTGAAGCATCATCAATTCTCCTCGATCGGGGGATACAGCGGCGGCCGACTACATGCAACAGCGGATGCAGCACGATTGTTTTGGGCTCCTGTTACCTAGCCGTCACTGGAGATTGCGCATGCGTTACGCCACGACTCCCACGTCAAGCGCCGAATCCAGCGGCAATCACTGCGATCGTCGAACCCCGTGGTGTCCCGGTACAGCGCGACCGCTAGTGTCCCGAGATCGTGACCATCTGGCCGGGATCGCGAACCAATTCGCCACCCCTTGGACTGGGTGGACACAGGATTCCTCGCCGACGACATTGGCGATTCGGCTGCCGAGCAATGATCAGTACCAGAGGATGAGCCTCGGTGAGGGGGCGTGAAAGTGGGTGCACCTTCCCGAGGATGATCTGAAAGTCCAGTAGCTCTGATCAAGACCGGCTTTGGCGCGCTGGCTGGCAAGGTACGCCCATGCTCACGGTAGTTAACGATGGCGCCGAGGCCAACGACGAGGCGGCTGGTCATCGGTCGTTGTTGGATGAGATCGTTCGCGACGGTGCCCGGCAGATGTTGGCCGGGGGGCCCACGGCTACCGCTGAACCCCATTCCCCTCGACGCGTGAAAAGGGTGGGGACATGAAGCGTCAAAATTGTGATAGTGGAAGCCAAATAAGGCCGCCGGTGTGCGGTCTACGACGGGCCTTGGCCAAACTCGAGAATCGTCAAGTGCCGCCTAGACATGTGCGATCCGCGGCGGTGCAGCAATACATTGCCACCCAACGCCGCCCGTGAGGCCGAAACCGCTACGACTGATTCTGGCGCTTGTCAACTGTCGGCCAGCCGTGAATCGAGCAGATGGCGCCCCCGTGACCTGTTGTTGTGCTCCGCCCCCGGTATACTTCGTTCTACATGGGGCGATCAGGCTATCCAGCGGCAAGCTAAGCAACAGCTCAGATAAGCGACAGAAATATGGTGGTGCCCCGCAGGCGGAGGAACCTGCGGGGCACCAGTTGGGGGGTGACGCGCTGGCGCACGCCCAGGGGTCTAGCGGCGGTCGTAATCGCGTCGCAGGTTCGCCACGTCACGACGGTCCTTGCGGCGCTGCTTGCGCACCGCCCGCTGGTGATCACGCTTATTGGTGGGCAGCCGCCACGCGCCCGTCCAGGCGGTCACTCCGGCGGTCTTGGTTACCTCGGCCATGTTCGTCACTCCCCTATGTTGAGAACCGTAGGCCCGCCCCACTGGCTTGCCCAACACCTAGAGACGTTACCGCTGGGCACCGACATCACCGGGCTCGACGTCGGGGTCAGGCCACACCAGCAGGTTGGACGCGACGACATCGAGGTACTGCGCCGTGGCATCTGCTTCACCGGTGGCCCGAAACGTCGAGGTCTCCCCCGTCATCAGGCTCCGCACGCCAAAGAGCCGGCGGTTGTCGTCCCAGCCAGGACCGCGGTAGTGCGCCCCAGGCGGCGCGTCCGTCTCCGGATCGCCGTCGTAGACGGTCCCATCGTCGATGAAGACCCGCACCCGACCCGTGCTCTCGGTGGTGTCGATCTGCACGACGTGCGCAGCGTCGAGGTCGCTGACAAACCCGCTCACCATCACCGCGTCGTCCTGGTCCTCGGGGCCGCCCCTCGAGCACCAGCGCCGCCAACCGCTGCGCGCTGTCCAGAAGGTCCTCGACAATGCCGAAGTCCTCGGCATCAGTGGCCGCAGCATGCCGCCACTGCGCCAGCACGCGCCGCGTCCGCAGTGCCTCATAGCGCCGCGCCACTGAGGGCCTGACGGGGCGCAACTCAGCGACCAGGAACCGCATCTCTAGGCCGTCCAGGGCGCCCGTGGTGGCCTCAATCCGCCGGACGTCGCGCAGAGCACCCTGTGCCGCCACAACGCGGTACAGCGGGCCGTCCAGGCGTCCGCTGCGCAGATCCTCCACGGCCTCGACGGATGCGCCGACCGGCAAGGCCGCAGAATCCACCTCAGCCCCACTCATTGCTCAGCCCCACCAGCTCGGGATACTCAGGGCAGGCCAGCACCGTCACCGTGTACAGCGATCCGAGGTCGCTGCCCTCACCCGCGCCGTGACCGTCGCCGGTGTAGTCGAACAGGTGGTCCCACAGATCCTCCTCGCCGCGGAACCGATCCAACGTCAGCGCATGGGTCTGCTCGGACTCGTGGCCGTCGCTGTAGGTGTTCTCCACCTTGATCGTCAGGTTCAGCGCCATCAGTGGGCCCCGCCCACGTGCGCGGCCAACGACTGTCCACGCGCCACGATTTCGGTCGACAGCGCCACAAGGCGCTCCAACTCGTCGAGCTGCTCGACCGACAGCCCCGCGCTGGTCTCCCCGTCACCGCCCAGGAACACCGCGACCCCGAAGATCGGCTGACGCAGCGGAGCTGTCCGGCTCGCGATCATCGTCGCGACCGGATTGACCGCTGCGGTCACCGCGGCCCGGTCGTTGAGGTCCAGGAACACCAACGCCTCCTCATCGAGCCACAGATCCAGCCCACCGGCCAACCGCACCAGCTGCACCACCTGGCATCCGATCTGTTCACACAGCATCCCGATCGGACTGCCGTACTGGTCGACCGTCAGCGGCACCCGCCGCGCCGACCCGTCCTTGTCCACCCGCAGCCCCACCGGCGCATTCTCGACAACGCTCACGACATTCCCCTTCCCTGGGAACCCAGGGCCGACCCGACTGGCCTGCCCAACACCTATGACTCTACCGCCGAGCACCGACAAGCCGAACACACCAAACCCGCACCGCCGCAGCGCATGTACCGACCACCGCCCCGCCCCTGTGTCGGGTGGGGTGGTGGTTCGCGCAGCGCACAGACGACAGTGCCCGCCTGGCGACGGGGGGATCGCCAGGCGGGCACCGCGAGGGCAGGCCGCCGGCGCAGCTGCCGGAGGGGAAGTGTTGGGGAACTCTCCGGCGCGCGCCCAGCGGCCCGCGGCTTATGAGGCGATCGCCTCGCCGGCCTCCTCGTCGACGTCGGCGTCGGCGACCGTTCGGCCGGCCCTCAGGATCTTGTCCACCGCGGTGAACACCGCCCGGATGTGAGCCTCGGTGACCTGCTCATCCCCCAGCCAGTGCTGGATGTAGGCACGCGACTCCGCCGGCGCCCACTCGCTCAACTCGAGGTTGTGCGCCAGCAGGTACGCCGCCGCCTCCGCTTGGAACTCCGCGACCCCGCGGCTGCAGGGGCTCTCGCCCTCGGCGCTGTCGGTGGTATGTCCCAGCATCACGTGGCCCAGCTCGTGAAAGAACGTCTTCAGCGGATACTTCGCGACCGGGCTCACCGCCACATTCCGGGCGAACGAGTAGCCCTGGCAATTGCCGTCGATCGACGCGTAGGGCACCTGCACGATGTCCAGCGCTGCCAGTGCGCGTTGCGCGTCCCACTCGGGCAGCTCAGGCCAATCCACCTCGGGCCCGACAGTGTTGCTATAGGGAAAAGTGGACCTCTTCAGCCTGAACCGCATTGCCACGACGACCTTTTCGCCGCTCTCCTCGTCGGTCTTGCGGATCGGCCGCGGATGCAGCACCGCACGGCCGCCACCCTTGACAGGGATTCGGCCCAGGGCCTTCCAGACGCTGAACGGTGCGCACGGTTCCGTGACGCCCTGCGACCACAGCAGGATCTGGTTTTGCAGCGAGTACTGGTAGAACCGGCAGTAGGTGTCTCCGAGGTGCCCCGGCATCGTCATCGCCTGTTCGAGCAGCACGCGCCAGTCGACCTGGCCGTCCTCGTCGACAGCTGCCGGCGAAAACCGCTCAATTGTTGCTGCAGTCATGACAGTCCCCTTCCGGGATTTCGGGGCCGGCCCCAACTGGCCTGCCCTACATCGAGAACACTACCGGCCCCCACCGACAAGTTCTCTCGGTGCGGCGATAAGTCCCCTTATCACTTCACCATGTTGCGCCCGGGTACCCGCACGGGATGTGCTGTCTGCCAACGCTTCACACGTACGTGAACAGAGAGGACCACGATCCGTGACCGACCCGACCGACACCCCGCCGTGGCACACCGAGCACCACCAGGTGCTCGACTTCGCCGCCGTCCTGACCGCCGCCGGCACCCTGACGACTGCCCGCGATGCACTCGACTACCTCGACTCCCCGCACCGTTTCCACCCCGAGCACGCCCTCTGGACTCGCTGCGACCACCCGCGGCCCCCGTCGCCCGACGACCTCGCCAACGCGCGCCAACTCGGCCGCACCAGCCCCCAAGCAACCGAGCTGCGCCGCCTGCACCACACCGCCGCCGCCACCTGGGACGCGTTCTGCGCCCTGCTCGACGAGTTCGACCACACCGGCCGTCCACTGCGCGCCGTCGATCGGCAATAGGAACACCCAGCACCCCACCCCTGTGCCGAGGTGGGCAAGTGAGCGGTGCGACCTGGTGGCGGGCCTGACGACCGGCCACCAGGTCAGCTCTCAGGCCTCCTCGATGTCCACGACGTCGTGGTCCTGGATCGCGTCGGTCATCATTCGCGCGCCCAGACCCTGAACCGCATCGGCGACCATCTCGTCGGTGACCTCGCCGCCCGCGGCTTCAGCGTTGCGCCCGGACGCCGGGATCCGCACCCGAACCGTCACGTCCACCACGCACATGTACTCGCGCGACCGCGGCCGCAACCCCTGCTCCATCATGAAATCGTCGAAGCGTTCGCAGAGGCTGTTCTCATCGGCGTACTCATGCGCCGCATCGACGATGTTCGCCAAGCGCCGCTGCAGCGCCGTCAGCGCCGAACGCGTCGCTTCCGCCTCGCCGCGCGCTCGCCGGGCCGCCCAGAACGAACCAGCCAGCGCCGGAGCCCACGCCGGCATCTCCCCTTCGGTCGGTACCGGATCGCCGGCCACGTTGACCTCCGACAGCGCGCCGGCCGCCACCACCGAACATCCATCGAGCCTGACGATCGCGCACTGTCGCTGCGCCCCCGCCGCCGCAGTCTCCTCGACGACCAGCCAGCCCGGCACCGGACCATCAGCCAGCGACGCGCACACCACCGCGCCGGCCGGCACCCCGCCCTGCAACGCCTCGGACACCGAACGTGACACCACAGCCACCGAACCCTCAACCACAGCAGTCACGACATTCCCCTTCCTGGGAACCGTGGGCCGGTCCGACTGACCTGCCCTACACCCGTGATTCTACCGAGCACCACCGACAACCCGAAGCCGAAACAGACCTCTCGGCAACACTTTTGATACCCCCACCCCACACCTGTGCCGGGTGGGGTGGTTCGACGACGGTGGGCGCCGGCCACCAGGACCGACGCCCACTAACAACCCGCAGCGCCTACACCGACACCGCCGGGGGCAGCGCCGCAGTCAGCCCGCGGATCGCCTCGGGCCGGACACCGCTCTGCAGCGCAGTGTCGAGCAGCTCGGCCATGCGGTGGGTCGGGTCCTCGGCCTGTACAGCTTCCAGGCACACCCCCGCCAGCGGCCCCTCACCCCGCACGTAGGCCGCATGCGACTTCAAGACCAGCGCCTCGGAGCGGAACGGCTGGGGCAGCACCCGCACCAGCTGCGACCACAGCTGATCGGCCGCCCCTGCCTCGTCGCAGTCGACCAGCGTCATCAGCGCATCACGCACCCGCAGATCCACCAGCATCGCACCGACGGCCGCCAGCTCGACATCCGAGAGCACCGCCCCCTCACCTACGCGCCGCACCAGCGCCACCGCCGCACGAACCGCCACAGCCACGTCCTCGACGGGACCACCGGCACCGGCCAGCATGGGCTCCAGCACCGCAGCCCGCGCCACATCAACAGCAACCGTCGCCTTCAACTCCTCCCGGCTGCCGTACATCCGGTGACCCGCCACCACCGCAGCAGCCGCCGCCGCCGACGTCGCAGGATCGTCGACGATCCCGCCCTTGCCGCAGTTGTCGACGCAGCGCCAACGCCCACCCGCCTCGATCCGATCGACCACCACCGCATCGAGCAACTGCGCACCGCGTCGCTCCAGCGCCGCCGACAGTTTGCGCGCCTGCTCACCGAATTCGTCCGCGCACATCGCACACGAGGCGTTCTCAGCCGACACGAACACCGCCACCGCGCCCTGAGCACCACCGCCCACGACCAAATCGGCCAACCTCTCCGGAGCATCCGGCGACGCCGCGTCACTGAGGTCCAGGCGCATCACGCAACCCGCCTCACCGTCCTGCACCGCCACCACCACCAGCGACTCGACCGGACGAAACCCCAGCACCCCCAACAGGTTCGAGATAACGGCTCCCAGTGCCTTGATTGCGTGCATTGCACTCCCCTTCCGGGAATAGAGGGCCGGTCCCACTGACCTGCCCAACAACGTGAAGCCTATCCGACACCACCGACAACCGCAGTCGAATCCGCCACGCACCACGCATCTTTCGTCAGACTTTCAGAACCCCCTCCCCACCCCGTGCCGGGTGGGGAGGGGGTATGCGACTGGGCGCCGGCCCATACGTGACGGGCCGGCGCCCAGCGCCCGGACAAAGTGCCGGCCGGCCTACCAGCCGTCCTCATCCCAGGACTCTCCGGCATACGCGGGATCGAAGTCGCTCGGAGCGTGCTCGGGATGCCGCCGGCGGATTTCATCCATGCGCGGCTGGACCCGCTCGACGTACGCGTCGTAGTGCCCATCGCAGCGGTAGTAAGCGTCTCCACTCCCGCTCAGCGTCGAGCGCGCGAACGTCTCCCCCGTGCAGCCTTCCGGCCCGTCCAAGCAATCCCCATCGCCATAGACCGCCATGATTGTTCCCCTTCCGAAACTGAGCCCGCCCCAACGACTTGCTCGACACCCCTGACACTACCGGGCACCACCGACAAGAACCCCTTACCGCACAACGGATACCGAACCTCCACCCCACCCTGTGCCGGATGGGGTGGGGTGATCAGATCGCACCGGCCCAACGGCGGGCCGCGCCCGTCAGAGCGCGGCCAACACCGCCAGTGCGTGCACAGCCTGCGGGTTGTCGGTGGCAGCATCCAGCAGCGGTCCGGTCGCCGGATCGGTGAGGATCGTCAGGTGCGCGCGGTGCCGACTCAGCGTCACGCACATGCGGCCCGCGTCGAGGGCGAATGACTCCGCGCTGCGGTACCCGGCCATCGGGTACAGTGCCACGACAGCTTATCCGTAACTGTCACGGGACTGGGCGTCGTTTGTACTGTTCAGCGCGTCGACGGCATATCGTCTACGTGCGACGGGGTGTGTCGCGGACGAGGGGCGATCTGATGACCCGCGCGCGGACGATATGGCTGGCGCTGTTCGCGGCGGTCTCGGTCTTGGTGGCTTATCAGACGGTGGTCTCGGCGGCTGAGCAGTCGGCTCAGTTCATCGCGGCCGCGGATGTCCCCACGGTGGCTCCGGGTGAGGACGTGCTTGCCGGCGTCGCGGTGGTCCCGCTTCGGGTTCGGAGCCAGGATTACCGGCGCGCCGCGTTCGGCGAGTCGTGGACCGACGACAACGATGCGCCTGGCGGTCACAACGGATGCGACACCCGCAACGACATCTTGGATCGCGACCTGGTGGAGAAGACATACGTTGCGATCAGCCGGTGCCCGACGGCGGTCGCAACCGGAGTTCTGCACGACCCCTATACGAGCCTCACGATCCCATTTACTCGCGGCAACCAGACGGGGGCCGCCGTCCAGATCGAGCACATCGTGCCCCTCGCCTACGCCTGGGACCAAGGCGCGCGGATATGGACGGACGCCTTGCGCGTGCGCTTTGCCAACGATCCGGCGAATCTTGTTGCGGTGCAGGGACAAGCGAACCAGGACAAGGGCGATAAGGAGCCGGCGCTGTGGATGCCACCCAATGAGGCCTTCCACTGTCAGTACGCGATGCAGTTCATCGCGGTCATGCGGGGATACGGGCTGCCGGTCGATGCGCTATCTGTCCAACCACTGCAGCAAGCTGCCCACACGTGTCCCGTCGGCTAAAGACCTTCGTCAGCTCGCGGGGGGTTGAGCGTCTGCTTCTGGGTGTTGTCTTAGATACTCGGCTTCGATGTGTCGAACTCGGCGACGTTCGCGGCTGAGCCAGCCAAGCCCTCCGGTTAGCAGCGCGGCTGCGATTACGGCGCAGACGATGCCAATAGTGGGATAGCCCGTGGCAAACGCGTAGAGGGCCGCGAAGATGAAGGCACTGGCGGCGCCGACGGCGATGAGCGCCGGCATAGCTCGGGTGTTTTTCCAGTTCTGCCCGGCGTGCTTGCGGGTAGTGCGTGCGTGGTCGACTGGGTCGTCGGCTCTATCTCCCATGCTGATTCAGTACCCCTTTCCATGGACGTTGACTTCGTTGGTACAGGGTGGGTGTTCCTCTGCCGGTGGCTCGCGAGGCTTCCGACGTATCCGTGCGATAAGAACGGCTATGGCGACGAGGGCGGCGACGAGCCCGAGAGCCAGCAGAGTGTTGGTCTCGGCGGCGACTCGGCCGAGCCGGCCCTGTAGCGCGACTTGGGTTTCGGCGCTGAGGATGCCGCCGAGGTTGGCGGTACCGGCGGTGGCGAGGAACAGCACGCCGATGCCGATGAAGAGTGTCCCGGAGATGAGCGACGTGGTGTGGGTGTGCACGGGGCCGATGTGCAGCGGTCGCCCGCGCAGCCATGACTTCTCGTTCAGGTGCAACCGGTCCCACAGCAGCGCGAGCAGGGCGAGCGGCGTCGTCATCCCAAATGCGTAAACGGCCATGAGGAGTGCGCCGTAGAGCGGATCCCCTCCGGTGACGGCGACGGTGAGGACTGCGCCGAGGAGCGGCCCCGAACAGAAACCGGCCAGTCCGTAGACGGCGCCGAGCGCGAACACCGACAGAGGGGTGTTGATGCGCAATGATCCGGCCGCACGTTCTGCCGGTCGGATGGTGAAGCCCTTGCCGAGGATCATCACGATGCCGAACGCAATGATGACGACGGCGGCCGCCAGCGTGGTTTGCGCTCGGTAGGCGGTGATGGCGGCGCCGACGGCACCGACGCCTGCACCCAGTGGCACCAACACGGCGGCCAGGCCGAGGAGGAACACCGCGGTGCGGGCCGCGGTGGTTCCCCAGTCCGTGAAGGCGTAGGCGAAGAACGACGGCAACAGCAGTGCCGAGCACGGGCTCAGCAGTGCCAGCACTCCGCCGAGGAAGGCACCGAGGATGCCGATCTGAGTCACGGGGTGACGTTCTTTCCGGCAGCGAGGTCGTCGATGAGTGTGGTGAAGGTGTCGGTGGGTTGCGCGCCCAGCACGGGGTGTCCGTTGATGGAAAACGCAGGAGTGGAGGGGATTCCGAGGCCCTGTGCCTGCACGAGGTCGGCGTGGATGGCGGCGTCGTACCGGGTGGCTGCGGCGTCGGCGTCGAATCGGTTCAGGTCGGGCACGCCGGCCTGTCGGGCGAAGTCGTGCAGCGCGGCCGCGGTGAGGTCGGGGTGTCCCTTGGGTGGGGCTGCGGCGTAGACGGTTTGGATGAAGGGCCAGAACCGGCCCTGCGCGGCGGCCGCGCGTGCGGCGCGGGCGGCATCGGTGGACTGGGGCCCGAAGATGGCCATGTCGCGCCATTCGATGCGGAGAAGTCCCGTGTCGACGTACCGCTCGACGAGGACGGGTTCGGTCTGACGGGAGAACTCAGCGCAGAACGGGCAGCGCAGGTCGGCGAATTCGATCAGCACGATGGGTGCGGTGACCGAGCCCTGGGCCAGCGGATCGTCGGGGTTCCGCCGGGCCAGGTCGCCGAGCGGGCCGATTGAAGGTTGAGGAGCAGCGGCGACCGGCGGCGGAGGTGCCGCCGCGGAGCCGACGTCCGAGCGCGACGGCGTCACCGCGTCGTCGATGCCGACGTGCCGGATCGCAAGGACGGCGGCCAGGATCACGGCGACGACCACGGCGACGCCGAGCAGGATGAGGTCCCGTCGTCGAGTCCGGTTGGTGGGAGAAGATACTGGCATACGGCTGATCGTCCTTCCGTCGGTGTTTTGTCGGATTCAGGTGACGTGGAGCGTCATCCGGGGCCAGGAGTTGTTCAGGTAGCCCTTCGGATTCCACACTGCAGCAGGGGTTTCCGGCTGGGTTGTGGCGGTGTCGTCGAATGCCCGGATCACCAGGGACAGCGGCCCCGGTCTTGCGCACAGGGTGTGAGTCCAACGGCACCACGCCCACGGACCATAGGGCAGGTCGAGTTCGGCCTGGTTCCAGGTGGTTCCGCCGTCGGTGGAGACGTCGACCCGCTCGATGCGGCGGCCGTTGCCGGGTTGGGCGTAGCCGCCGACGGTGACTGGCCCGGCCGGCACGCGATCGCCGTCGGAGTGGGTGAGGACGTCGCAGTTCAACGGGAGCGTCGACAGCGAGATCCCGTCACCGGGGCCGGCGGCTCCGGGGTCCGCGTCGGGGGCGAGGATGCGGTAGGCGCTGGCCTGGAAGTAGTTGTCGGTGGGGGCGTCGATGACGGTGATCGCGGTGACCCATTTGACGCTGCGGGCACCGATGTAGCCAGGGACGACGATGCGGACGGGCCCGCCGTGAATGCGGGGCAGCGGCTGACAGTTCATACCCCAGGCGAGCAGTACTTCGCCGCTGCGGGCCTTGGCGATGTCGATGGAGCTGCCGTAGGGCTGCGGCGGGGTGGCCACCTCGGACACGTCGGGTCCCGTGAACGCGACGTGCAGGTCCGGATCGTCCTCGGCCCCGACGGCGTCGAGGATGTCGGCCAGGCGCGCGCCGCGCCATTCGGCGGTCGACACCGCGCCGGATCCCCACGGGTCCTCCCCTGGGATGGGGCGGACGTCGATCAGTCCGGCGCGGCGGTTTCCCGCGCACTGCAGTGTCGCGGTCACCGCGTGGGTGGTGAACCGCTGTCGGATCTCGTCGAGGTTGAACACGTGCGGTCGTTCGACGCGACCGCTGACGTCGAGTCGCCAGTCGTCGGCGGTGATGGCGGGTATCGGGCCGTGGTTACGGCTGTAGAAGGCGTCGACGGGGGTGATGTCACTCTCGGCCAGCACCTGCGGGGTGGGTTCTGCGTTGAAGGGGTCCTGTTCGTGAACGATCATGTCGGAGCGCTTGTCCCACATGGGATGTCCTTCCGATCGGATTCGACGGTCACTCGGGTGTACCCGCCGCGTCTACATCGGTAGCGCGAACACGGTGTCGGCGGCGACGAACGCGGCGACCGCGATCAACACGATGGCGAAGCTGCGCGTTAGAGCGGTGGGCGAGACGCGTTCGCTGATGCGCGTGCCGAAGAACGATGCGGCGATCGCGGCCACGGTGAACGGGAGCACCACGTGCCAGTCGACGGTTGTGGATCCGATGCGTTCGGCGAACGCACCGGCCGTGGTGATGACGATGATCACCAGCGAGGTGCCGACGGCGACCGGCATCGAGAAGCCCAGTGCCAGCACGAGTGCCGGCACGATGAGGAAGCCGCCTCCCACGCCGAGGAATCCGGTGAGGAACCCGACGACCAGCGCCACGGCGAGCACCCGCGCGATCCGCGTGGCGGCGCGGGTCCGGGTGCCGGTGCGGGTGAGCGTGGTGGTGCCACCCGAAACGTGTTGTTTGTCGGGCGGTTCGGAGGTGTCGGGCCCGGGGGCGGTGCGTCGGGTCCGGTAGAGCATGGCGCCCGCCGCCAGCAGCATCACCACCGACAGTGCCAGCATCAGCACCTCGGGGTCGGCCGCGCGGTTGGCGATCGACCCGCCGAACGCCGTCACCGAGGCGACGACGCCGAAGATCGCGGCGGCCCTCCAGTCGACGTGGCCCGCGCGGGCGTGGCCGATGGTCGCGGTCAGGGCGCTCAGTCCCACGATGATCAACGCCGCACAGGTCGCGGCGTGCGGGTCGAGGTGCAGCAACGACACCAGCACGGGGACGGTCAAGATGGAGCCGCCGCCGCCGAGAGCGCCGAGGCACAGTCCGATGACGGCTCCGGCGGCCAGGGCGATCAGCAGCGGCGCCATGTCAGACCACCGTGCCGGGCGTGCCGTCGTCGCGGATCAGGGGATGACCGGCCTCGGCCCAGGCCTTCATTCCGCCGTCGAGGTTGACCGCGTCGACGCCGGCGCCGACGAGTGCGGCGGCGGCCTTGCGGGACCGGTTGCCCGACCGGCACGTCACGACGACGGTGCCGGGCCCGGCGAACGCGCTGACGTCGAGATCGCCCAACCGGACGTGCTCGGCGTCGGCGGCGTGACCCGCCTCCCATTCGTCGTCTTCTCGTACGTCGAGTAATCGCACGTCCTCGCGGCTGATCATGGTGATCGCGCGGGCGATGTCGATGTCGGGTACTTCGGCGGACATGGCTGCTTCCTCTCGACGACCGAGTCGTGCCGGCGGCTGCGCACCGTGCGGTAAGCCCACCAACCGTGGTAGTAAATGTACGTACATCCGGATGAGCGAGCAACCCGTGCTACGGTGGCCGTCATACCCCCGCGGGTATCTCAACCCCCGCCCACAACCTCGTGAAGGAGCTGTTTCCGATGCCGACTTCGAATCCCGCAGCCGTGATCGACCCGTCGGAACTCGACGCGATGCTGACCTCGAGTGCTCCGCCACGCGTGCTGGACGTCCGGACGCCGGGCGAGTTCGAGACCGTTCACATCGGCGGTTCCTACAACGTGCCGCTGGACCTGTTGCGCGAGCACCGCGACGACATCGCGCGTCACCTCGACGAGGACGTGGTGCTGGTGTGCCGGTCGGGCCAACGCGCCGCGCAGGCCGAGGAGGCCCTGCGCGGGGTGGGTCTGCCGAATCTGCACATCCTCGACGGCGGGATGACGGCGTGGGAGAGCCGCGGCCTTGCGGTCAACCGCGGTCGGGAGCGGTGGGAGTTGGAACGCCAGGTCCGCCTGGTCGCCGGGTCCATCGTGTTGAGCAGTGTGCTGGCCAGCGTCGCCGCCCCGAAGCTGAAGTGGGTCGCCGCGGGCATCGGCGGCGGACTGACCTTCGCCGCGGTGTCCAACACCTGTGCGATGGGAATGATACTCGCCAAGCTGCCCTACAACCGCGGCGTGTCCTGTGACGCGGAGACGATCGTCGCCCAGCTGTCGTCGCGCCGCTAGCGCCGCACACGAAAGGTTCTGTCCATGAGGTTCATTCAGTATTACCTCGACTGCCTGTCCCATGCGTCGTATCTCATCGGCGACGAGACGACGGGGCGGGCGGTGGTGGTGGATCCGCAGCGCGACGTCGCCGAGTACCTCGCCGACGCACAGCAGCACGGGTTGAGCATCGAACTGGTCGTCGAGACCCACTTCCACGCCGACTTCGTCTCGGGCCACCTGGAACTGGCCGATGCGACCGGTGCGGCCATCGCGTACTCGTCGGTGGCCGACACGCAGTTCGCATCGACGGCCGTCGAGGACGGCGATCGCTACGCGCTCGGAGACGTCGTCCTCGAATTCCGGCACACTCCGGGACACACACCGGAGTCGATGTCGGTGGTCGTCTTCGAGCACGCCGATGCGGTCGCTCCCTACGGCGTGCTGACCGGTGACACGTTGTTCATCGGCGACGTGGGCCGCCCCGACCTGCTGGCATCGGCCGGCTTCACCGATGAGCAGTTGGCCGGCATGCTGTACGACTCGATACAGGCCAAACTGCTGACTCTGCCCGATGCGACGCGGGTCTTCCCGGCCCACGGGGCGGGATCCGCGTGCGGCAAGAACCTGTCGACGGAACGCAGCTCGACGATCGGCGAGCAGCGTAGGACCAACTACGCGTTGCGCACGCCCGACAGGGACGCGTTCGTGCAGCTGGTCACCGAAGGACAGCCACCCGCCCCCGGCTACTTCTCCTACGACGCCGCGCTCAACGGCCTGCATCGCGAGTTGCTCGCCGAAGCCGAACCGCCCGCACCCATGACCTACGACGAGGTGCACGCGGCGACGGCCACCGGCGCCGTGCTCCTCGACGGTCGCGGTCCCGAGGAGTTCGCGCGAGGGCACCTGCGCGGTTCGATCAACGTTGGTCTCGACGGTCGCTACGCGCAGTTCGCGGGCTCGGTCCTGCGACCCGACGTCGACGTCGTACTGATCGTCGAGCCGGGTCAGGAGCGTGAAGCCAAGAACCGCCTGGCGCGCATCGGATTCGACCGCGTCATCGGGCACCTCGCCGACCCCGACCGCGCGATGATCGAGCATCCCGGCGACGTCGAAGTCGCCTCACGACTGACCGCGGACGCCGTCGCGCGCCGTATCACCGACGGCGCAGGCGTCCAACTCGTCGACGTCCGCAACCCCGGCGAGACGTCCGATGGAGTCATCGAGGGAGCGCTCACGATCCCAGTGGGTGAGTTGCCCGACCGTATCGGGGAACTCGATCTGACCGCGCCCACCGTCGTCTACTGCGCAGGGGGATACCGTTCCTCGGTCGCCGCCAGCGTGTTGCGCCGGTACGGCGCGACCGACGTCAGCGACGTGCTGGGCGGATTCGGTGCGTGGCAGGAGACGTGCGCGGCCGAGTCAGCCGCTCAATGACAGGGCGTCCGACGTCAGGAACCGGTAGCCCTCGGTGGGGGAGAAGCGGGCGCTGACAGTGAACCGGTCCGCGCGAATCAACGTGTGCCGCAACTCGACTGGACGCTCGTCCACACAGCTGAGGCGACGGATCGCCAGCGCGGCGCAGCGCTCGTCGAGTGCCAGCAACTTGGCCTCACTCGGCTCCGGGACCACGGCGGTGATGTCCTCGCGGCCACCCGTCAGCCGGACGCCGCAGCGCGCCTCGAGTTCGATGTAGAGCGCGGTGTGGGTGAAGTTGGCCTCGAGCAGCGGCTCGGCGATCTCGGCGGGCAGCCAGGCGAAGTCGAGCGCCAGGGGGTGCTCGCCGGCCATGCGCAGACGTTCCAGGTAAACCAACGGCGCATCTGAGGGCAGTTCCAGCGTCTGCGCCACGGTCGGATCGCGCCGGACGTCGAGAACGCGCACGACACTGTGCTGCGAGACGCCGGTGGCCTCGACCGCCGCGAACAGGCTGTACAGCGCGCCCAGGGGCTGTTCGATGACTGGGACGTCGGCGAGCCGGGTGGCTCGCCCCCGCTCGGCGATCAACACCCCGGCGTGCCGCAGATGGCGCAGCGCTTCACGTATCGTGTGCCGGCTCACGCCGTAGCTCGTCGTCAGGGAGTGCTCGCCGGGGAATCCCTCGGTGAACTCCCCGGCCTGGATGCGCGCCAGCAGATCGGCGTGCACCTGCGCCCACAGCGGCAGGGCACTGTTGCGGTCGACATGCGCCGACAGGTCATCCTCCGCGACCACCACGACCTCCTCGCCACCATCTCACCGTCCATTGTCACGCGCACTAGTGCGTTACCGCCCGTGACACGCTAGCCTAGGCGGATGTACGTACATCCCTACAAGTCGGGATCGTCGTGGTCGATTCCGCCGATGCGCTCGTCGAGCAGCGTCGCGATGGGGATGCGCACATCCGATTCGAGGCATCAGGAGGTCGAACAGTGACTGCAGTGGGACATCAGATCGTCGTCGTCGGCGGTGGCAACGCGGGTGTGTCACTCGCCGCGCGACTTCGGCACGCGGGCGTCAACGACATCGGCGTCATCGAACCCTCCGACACGCACTACTACCAACCGCTGTGGACGCTGGTCGGCGGCGGATGCGTCAAGGCCGACGCCAGCGCGCGGCCGCAGGCGTCGGTAATGCCGCAGGGGGTGGGATGGATCAAGGACCGGGCCTGTGAGATCGACCCGGAGAAGCAGCGCGTCACCACCGAGGGAGGCGTCACGGTCGGCTACGACCACCTAGTCGTGTGCCCCGGCATCCAACTCGACTGGACCGCCGTGCCCGGCATGGCCGAATCGCTCGACTCGCCGGCCGTGTCGAGCAACTACCGTTACGATCTGGCGCCCAAGACCTGGGAGCTGATCAAGTCGATGCGCTCGGGCACGGCGATCTTCACGATGCCGTCGGGTCCGATCAAATGCGCCGGCGCACCGCAGAAGATCGCCTACCTGGCCGCCGACTACTGGCGACGCCAGGGCGTGCTGTCGAACATCCGCGTCGTGCTCGTACTGCCGACGCCGGGCATGTTTGGGGTCAAGGAGTTCGCCGACGAACTGGAACGCGTGGTCGCGCGCTACGGAATCGAAGTGCACAAGAACAGCGAGGTCACCACCGTCAACCCCGACACCCGCACCGTGACCATCACCGACAACTCCGCCGACACCACCAGCGAGGTCGGTTACGACATGCTGCACGTCGTCCCGCGCCAATCGGCGCCCGACTGGATCAAGTCCAGCCCGCTGCGCGCCGCCGACAATCCGGGGGGTTACGTGGACGTGGACAAGAACACCATGCGGCACAACCAGTTCGACAACGTCTTCGCCCTCGGCGACGCCGGCTCGACCCCGAACTCCAAGACCGGAGCCGCCATCCGCAAACAAGCCCCGGTGGTCGCCGCCAACCTCGCCGACAGCATGGCCGGTCGCCCGCTGTCGGGCTCCTACGGCGGCTACGCGTCGTGTCCGCTGACCACCGCACGCGACAAGATGCTGCTCGCCGAATTCGACTACACCATGAAACCAGCGCCGTCGATCCCGTTCATCGACACCACCCACGAACGCCGCGACATGTGGCTGCTCAAGCGCTACGGGCTACCCGCGATGTACTGGAACCTCATCCTCAAGGGCCGAGCATGACAGCGGTGTAAGTGCTGCGACCAACCTCGATGAGCGACGAAAGATCACCCCAACAGTAGGTTTGGCTCGTACCCCAGGGGGTAGCACCGTCCCTGTTTCGGCGTAGGGAAAAGGTAGTTCCAGCGACAGGCCTAATCGCTGGCAGCGAAGAATTTGAGCGGCGTGAGAGCGTCCTGAGGCAGGGGAGAAAGATGACCGACACCGTCATTCAAGAGCTGAAGGCGACACGTCCGTTCCCGGCGCGTTATCAGCTCAAAGGCACCCTGATCTATCGGCTGATCACGACCACTGATCACAAGCTGATCGGGCAGATGTACTTCGTGGGCACGTTCGGATTCTTTCTCGCCGGTGGACTGATGGCCTTGTTCATCCGCACCGAACTGGCCACCCCAGGACTGCAGTTCCTGTCCAACGAGCAGTACAACCAGTTGTTCACGATGCACGGCACGTTGATGCTGCTGCTGTTCGCCACCCCGATGGTCTTCGCCTTCGCCAATCTGGTGCTGCCGCTGCAGATCGGTGCCCCCGATGTGGCGTTCCCACGTCTCAACGCATTCTCGTTCTGGCTGTTCCTGTTTGGCGGCTTAATCGTGCTGGCCGGGTTCATCACCCCCGGTGGCGCCGCCGACTTCGGGTGGACCGCCTACGCGCCGCTCAGCGACGCCATCCATTCACCCGGGGCCGGTGGCGACCTGTGGATCATGGGCCTGATCGTGTCCGGACTGGGCACCATCCTCGGTGCGGTCAACATGATCACCACGGTGGTCTGCATGCGCGCTCCCGGCATGACGATGTTCCGGATGCCGGTCTTCACCTGGGACGTTTTGATCACCAGCGTCCTCATTCTTGTTGCCTTCCCGATCCTGACCGCAGCGTTGTTCGGGCTGGCCGCCGATCGCCACCTCGGTGCCCACGTCTACGACCCGGCTAACGGCGGCGTGCTGCTGTGGCAGCACCTGTTCTGGTTCTTCGGCCACCCCGAGGTCTACATCGTGGCCTTGCCATTTTTCGGCGTGATCACCGAGATCATCCCGGTGTTCTCCCGCAAACCCATCTTCGGCTACACCACCATCGTCTACGCCACCATCGGGATCATGGCGCTGTCGGTGGCGGTGTGGGCGCACCACATGTACGCGACCGGCGCGGTGCTGTTGCCGTTCTTCGCCTTCATGTCCTACCTGATCGCAGTGCCGACCGGCATCAAGTTCGTCAACTGGATCGGTACCATGTGGAAAGGGCAGATCACGTTCGAAACGCCGATGCTGTGGGCGGTCGGGTTCCTCGTCACGTTCCTGCTCGGCGGTCTGTCGGGGGTCATCCTGGCCAGCCCGCCGCTGGACTTCCACGTCACCGACAGCTACTTCCTCATTGCTCACTTCCATTACGTGCTGTTCGGCACCATCGTGTTCTCGATGTTCGGCGGCTTCTACTTCTGGTTCCCGAAGATCACCGGCCGGCTCATGGACGAGCGGCTCGGCAAGCTGCACTTCTGGCTGACCTTCATCGGCTTCCACGCCACTTTTCTGGTGCAGCACTGGCTCGGCGATGAGGGGATGCCGCGCCGCTACGCCGACTACCTGCCCTCCGACGGCTTCACCACACTCAACGTCATTTCCACCATCGGATCGTTCATCCTCGGGATATCAACCCTGTTCTTTCTGTGGAACGCATTCAAGAGCTACCGCTATGGCGAACCGGTGACAGTGGACGACCCGTGGGGATACGGCAATTCGCTGGAATGGGCCACCAGCTGCCCGCCGCCGCGGCACAACTTCACCGAACTGCCCCGCATCCGTTCCGAACGGCCCGCGTTCGAACTGCACTACCCGCACATGGTCGAGCGGATGCGGTCCGAGGCGCACATCGGTAAACACGCGACGGCTCTCGAATCACCTGAGGGCTTCGGACCCCGCACCGAGCCTGACCGCAGCTAGTTCGACGATGCGGGAAAGCAATTGAACTCTAGTATGTTTAGAAATGTACCCCCTGGGGTATCTGACCCTCAAAAGCTACGAAGGAAGGATGCGGGATTGGTCGACGACGACGAGGCGATGGTGTTGGTGCTCAACCGGTTACGGCGGGCGCAGGGCCAACTGTCCGGTGTGATCTCGATGATCGAGCAGGGACGCGACTGCAAGGACGTGGTCACACAGTTGGCTGCGGTGTCGCGCGCCTTGGACCGCGCGGGCTTCAAGATCGTCGCCACCGGGATGCGGCAATGCCTGACCGGTGAAGCTCCGGAGGGAACCGAGCCGTTGACCGAGGCCGAGCTGGAAAAGCTCTTCCTTGCACTGGCCTGACCGGAGATTCCACGACTTAAGGAGAACACACCATGTCGATGGCGATATCGACTACACTCAAAACCTCGTTCGCCCAGGCCGTCGACAGGGCCCGAAAGGCGTTGTCCGATCAAGGTTTCGGCGTGCTGACCGAAATCGACGTGACCTCGACGCTGAAGCAGAAACTCGACGAGGACGTGGAGGACTACCTCATCCTCGGGGCGTGCAACCCACCGCTGGCCCATCGGGCACTCAGTGTGGACCGCCAGATCGGCTTGCTGCTGCCGTGCAACGTCGTCGTCCGCACCGACACCGACCATCCGGGCTCGGTACTCGTGGAGGCGATGGACCCGCAGATCATGGTCCAGGTCGCCGAACAACCCGACCTGCAACCGGTCGCCGATGACGCCGCCACGCGCCTGCGCGCCGCCATCGCCGCGCTCACCACCTCGCCGTGAATAGCCCGAGCCCCCATGACAACACCACGCGGTCATGACGATCACCCTGGCCCTGCTGTTCGGAGCTATCATCGGCGTCCTCCTCGGTCTGCTGGGCGGCGGCGGATCGATCCTGGCCGTACCGGCGCTGGTCTACGCCGTCGGACTGGACATGGATCAGGCGATCCCGGTGTCGCTCATCGTGATCGGCGTCGCGTCCGCGGTCGGAGCGCTCCCCAAGATCCGAGCCGGCCACGTCCAGTGGCGCCTCGCCGCGATCTTCGCTGCAGCGGGCATCCCGGCCACCTTCGCCGGTGCCGCGATCGGATCGCACCTCCCGCAGTCGGCCCTTCTGCTCGGATTCGCCGCGGTGATGGTGCTCGCCGGGATCCGCATGCTGCGCGACGACGGCCCCACCGGGACGGCATGCGACACCGACGGCGGGATCGACTGGCGACGCTGCGCCCCCCGCTCCATCCCAGCAGGGCTGGCGGTGGGCCTGCTGACCGGCCTGTTCGGCGTCGGAGGCGGATTCCTCATCATCCCGGCGCTGGTGCTGATGCTCGGTGTCGACATGCCGATCGCCGTGGGCACCTCACTGCTGATCATCACCGCGAACTCGGCTGCCGGAGTGGTCTCGCACCTGCACGGCCTGCACATCAACTGGGCGATCGCCGCGGCGTTCGCTGGAACCGCCACCGCGGCCTCGCTCATCGCCGGCCACCTGGGCACCCGACTGAACACCGACCGGCTGCAGCGCTGGTTCGCCCTGCTGGTCTTCGCCGTCGCCGCCTTCGTCGTCATCGACACCCTCTTGCTGCGATGACCTACGACGTTCCCTCACAACACCTTTGAATTGGAGAAGCACATCATGGACGTAACCATCATTGACACCTCGGGACTCGGAGATCGCAGCTACCTGGTCAGCCAGGACGGCGTCGCTGCGGTCATCGACCCGCAACGCGACATCGACCGCGTGTTAGCCCTGGCTGCCGATCACGGCGTGACCATCACCCACGTGCTGGAGACCCACATCCACAACGACTACGTCACCGGTGGACTGGAACTGGCACGGCTGCTCGACGCCCAGTACGTAGTGGCCGCCGGTGATGAAGTGTCGTATGACCGACGCCCCGTCACCGACGGGGACGTCGTCGACGTCGGCCCGTTCCGCTTCCAGGTGTTGCACACCCCCGGACACACCCACCATCACGTGAGCTACGTCCTGCAGGACGGCTCCGGAACCGCCGTAGGGGTGTTCTCCGGCGGATCGATGCTGCACGGCACCACCGGACGCACCGACCTGATCGGCGACGAGCACACCGAGGAACTGACCCGCGCGCAGTTCCACTCCGTGCGACGCCTCGCCGCCGAACTCCCCGACGACGTGCAGGTCTACCCGACGCACGGATTCGGCAGCTTCTGCTCGGCCAGCCCCGCCAGCGGAGACTCGTCCACGATCGCCGAGCAGCGCAACACCAACCCCGCACTGAGCAACGACGAACAGACCTACGTCGACGAGCTGATTGCCGGCCTGTCGGCCTACCCCGCGTACTACGCGCACATGGGCGTCATCAACGCCGAGGGCCCCGCCCCGGTCGACCTGTCGCTGCCCGACCCCGTGGACGCCGCCGAGCTGCGCCGCCGCATCGACGCCGGCGAATGGGTCGTCGATCTGCGCAACCGCACCGCCTTCGCCGCCGGGCACCTCGCCGGCACGAAGGGCTTCGAACTGTCCACCCAGTTCGTCACCTACCTGGGCTGGCTCTACGCCTGGGGCGCCCCGCTGACCCTCATCGGCGAAAACACCGACCAGATCCTTAACGCCCGCCGCGAACTGTCCCGCATCGGCGTCGACAACGTCACAGGATCCGCCACCGGTGACGTCCGAACGCTCGCCGAGAACACTCCACTGTCCTCCTACCGCATAGCCGACTTCGCCGACCTCGCCGAGGTGTACGGCGTCGAGGACCTCACCGTCCTCGACGTCCGCCAGGCCGGCGAGTTCGACGACAGCCACATCGCCAAGGCGATCAACATCCCGCTGCACGAACTGATCGGCCGTCTCGACGAGGTGCCCCGCGGACAGGTCTGGGTGCACTGCGGATCCGGCTACCGCGCCTCGATCGCCGCATCACTGATCGAATCCCCGGACCGCACCGTGATTCTCGTCGACGACCAGTTCGACAACGCCGCTGATGATCTGACGACGTAGCCGGTCGATGGCACTGCCCTGCAAACACATTCGAGGAGTTCCGTGTTGGTCGTCCGAACTCGACCACTGATCGTCACCGTCGCCACAGCGGCCGTCGTAGTACTGATCGCCGCGACGCTCGGCTGGTGGGCCGCCGCACGCCCTGTCACCGGCACTCCCACCGCAGCGCCCCCGTCGCCGGACCCTGCGCGGGTGACGATCGTGCCCGGTCCCGACGCCACCGGCGTCGACCCCCTCAGCGCGGTGCGGGTGACCGCGGCCGACGGCACCCTCACCGACGTGCGCATGACCAACGACGGCAACGCGCCCGTTCCCGGCGTCCTCACGCCCGACGCCGAGACGTGGAAACCCACCGTGCCGCTGGGATACGGGCGTACGTACACGCTCACCGTGACCAGTCGCGGACTCGGCGGCGTCCCGGCGACCCAGACGTCCGCGTTCACCACGCTCACACCGAGCAACCAGACGAAGGCGACGTTGACGACCACCTCCGGGGCGGCGTTGACCGACGGCGGCACCTACGGTGTGGGCACCGTGATCGTCGCCCATTTCGACGAACCCATCGCCGACCGTGCGGCGGCGCAGAAACGCCTCGCCGTGACTACTGACCCCGCCGTGCAGGGATCGTGGTTCTGGATCGACGACCAGAACGCGCACTGGCGTCCACAGCAGTACTACGCGGCGGAAACGAAAGTGACGGTCGCGGCGAACATCTACGGGGCCGACCTCGGGGGCGGCCTCTACGGCCAGGAAGACGAGCGGGTGTCGTTCACGATCGGCGCCTCCCACGTCTCGATCGCCGACGACGCCACCAAGACCATCAGCGTGTACGAGAACGGACAACTCGTCCGCACCATCCCGACGTCGATGGGCATGGGCGGCACGGAAACCGTTGGCGATCAGACGCTCTCGTTCTGGACACAACCTGGTACTTACACTGTCATGGACAAGGCCAACCCGGTCATCATGGATTCCTCCACCTACGGCTTGCCGATCAACTCGCGCCTCGGCTACAAGGAGGCGATCAACTACGCGGTGCGGCTGAGCAACGACGGCATCTACATTCATCAACTCGACAGCACCGTCTGGGCGCAGGGCAACACGAACGTCTCGCACGGTTGCCTCAACGTGAACTCCGACAACGCGCAGTGGTTCTACGACTTCTCCCAACCCGGCGACGTCGTCGAAGTCCGCAACACCGGCGGCCGTCCCCTCCAGGTGTGGCAGAACGGAGACTGGAGCCTGCCTTGGGACCAGTGGCTTGCCGGGAGCGCCGGAGAGTGACTCCACAACCGAGGCCGCAACTCGAAAAACCTGTGGGCGAACTTGATGCGCGGCGCTAGCATCGACAGGCGCATCAGGAGGTCGGTAGTGGCGAAGCGGGTCGTCGTCAGCCAGGCGGCTGTGAGAGAAGCCGCCAGGCGGTCAACGAGGGCGTCGTACGCCTTGGAGGGGCATGTGGTTCCCGATGGCTTCGTGCGAAGTGCGGCAGCGCAGCGATACCTGGACGAGCTTGTTCAGGGCCGCTTGCGGCATCAGGAGGAATTCGCGCATCGCTCGTCGAATCTGGACACCCAGTAGTTCCGGGCCACTCACTCGTATGTCGCCAGCCGCCTGCGAAGCGCGAGGTTCTCTCCGTGAGCCACCGCCAACGCATCCTTCAGTCGTGTGACCTCGTCGCGGTGCTTTCTGCGCAACTGTTTGATCTGTGCCGACAGAGCACGTACTGCAGACGAGGTGGTCGCTGGCTCATCGGCTTTGCCACCTGAACCGGTGGGACGAGACCTGGGAACGCGTAGTTGTTCAATGCGTCGCCGGAGTTCTGGCTGGCGGTACAGAAAATCGGTCGAGACGCCTGCCTCACGAGCAACCTGGACGAAGTTGATTGGCGCGCCGCGCCTGGCCAGAGCGGATACGGCCCGGTCAGCGCGGATGACCGCGTCGTCGTGACGCTTGCGCGCAGCATCGCGCAGATGGTCAGGCATCTTTCTGATCCGTGGGCCGCTGGGCCGATCCCGCACCGCGCACCGCGCGATCGGTGATGTCAGTGATGGAAAGCAGTATGCGATTCAACGACGCGATTTCTTCGCGGCGTCCCTGTAGCCAGATGTTCTCGTCGCCCATCGGGCTGCCGTACTTCGTTACGAAGGCTTCCTGGCGAATGCGGACCAGGCTCTCCGTCGATTCCAGTTGGCGCCGTAGTTCGGCGGAGTGCGTAACATCGGTGACGAACTTATCGCAGGATATGCAGGCATTGCCTTTGTCGCACAACATTTTTGGAGGAAGGACGCACCATCCATTCGGGAGCACCCGATCAGCTCGCTTGTCGAGCTGAATCAGCTCGTACAGATCGGAGGCTTCAACGTCTACGGTTCGGCCATCGCGCTTCACCTTCTTGAACTTCAGAAACTCTTCTTCCATCGTCTGGTCGCGCGTTACCGCATAGTGAAGCGTCATCTCCGGTGTGACGTGACCGAAGTAACGCATTACGACGTGCAGTGGCACACCGGCGTTGATGAGGTTCGTCGCTGCCGTATGTCGGAAGCGGTGAGTCTTGCTGATCGCTACTCGACGCCCCACGGAATCCTTGATGTCGAGCCTATCGGCCAGTCTCTTGAGCGTCTGATGCAGAGTGACCCGTGGGTACGGTGCAATGCCGTTCCGATTGGTTCTCCTACCCAAGAACAAGTAACGCGGCGTTGTATCGGCGGTAGCGCCCATATCGATCATCAACTGTCGCGCAACGTTCTGTTGACTTCTGATAATCGCCACGAGCTCGGCGTCGATTGGAATTGAATTACGTTGTCCTGCATCAACTTTAGTCTGCTGATAATGCATACGTGCGACGAAGCCCGTGCCGTCCTCATCGAGATTCCTTCCTCGGCGATTCTGAAGCGGAATCAACGGGTCGAAGTCCATCATGAGCACCTCGTTGATCCTGCGCCCGGTCCTAATGAGCAACATCAACGCATGAAAAGCCTGAATGTCGCCGAAGCCCCCATCCTCCTTCGGGCGCGCGAGGAGTTCGCTGCCTTCGGCAATCCGCTCGACGACCGAATCTTCGAGAACCATGTCCTCGCTGGATTTCTTGTTGGTCAGGCGCGGCTTGTCGTCTGGTCGAAACAGTGCGGTGTGCTCAGTTCTCAAATTCGCCCAGTCCTTATGGGCCTCCGCTCCTTCCTCTCGGTGGTCGTACATCCACTGGAAGAATCGTTCGATCGTGACCATGATCTGCCGCCGAGGGTTCTTTTTCAGAGGCTGGCCGGCACTGGGTCCATTGCCGGTGATGCGATACGCCTGGAGCATGTCGCAGAAGCCTCGTATGAATGGCCGAAGTTCCTGTGGCTCGGCAGTCAGAAGTGGTCCGTGATCCCCGTAGCGATTGATGTATCGCTGAAACCACTTCAGATTGTTGAGTCGGGTCTTGACGGTGCTCCACGTCATCGTTCCACTAGAGAGGTTCGCGGCGAGCCAGAGTTTGGCTCCTTCGCGCAGCCACTCACTGGTGAGATGACTGAAATTAACGATGTTGCGGCCGTGGGGTTCATGAGGACGTTGCGGAATCCTCCTGTCTAGGAGAGGGTTCCATACGTCCAGCTCGGACCAGGCGCCTCTGTGGTACGGGTACACAAGAAGATCGTGGAACTCCCTGAGGCGAGCCAGAGCGTGTCTGTCGTTGCTCGGACCGAGATCGCTCCCATTCATACGCGCGATCTGTGCCTCACGGATCCACTCCTCCGGACTAAGTGCCAGAAGCGTAGGAGCCACGCGTCCGCGTTTGCTACCGTGCGTGGTCGCCGCTCGCAGCAGGCGCGTGGTCGCGTTGTACACGCTTGGAAATATGAACCGACCTAGCTCAACCTCGCGGTGGACCAACCAGGCCAACTCCCAAATCATGGGTTGCGGCAATCCGCGGAAGTTGAGGTAACAGGTGGTGAAGCGGGGTGTCTCGGCCTTTGCCGGCAGGCTGCCGGTTATCTCCCTTCTTACGGCGCCCCGATAAAGCGACGGAACGTCGTTCTTGCCGAAGTGGTCCACGCGGCATTCGTCGGGTAGCGACTGCCACATCTGTTCGGCCACAGCGGGGTCAAACAGATCAGCGATGGGCAGCCGAGGATCGCGGCGCGCATTGCGCTTCGGTGATCGCGGATAGACAACTGCCTGATCGCTACTGGCCATCGGCGTTACTCCATCCCGCCACCACGTCTCGCCAGTTAGCAAGCGCTTCGAGTTCGGCGTCTTCTGTGACGTGTCCATAGGTGTCGATTGTCGTTTGAATGTTCTGATGGCCCAAGCGCCGGCTGACAACGTGAAGTGGAATGCCGGAGAGCAGCAGCGCTGACGCATGCGTATGCCGAAACCAGTGTGGCGTCATAGCTTTCGGCAGATCGTGCACCCGGCGTTTCACACTCCGCAAGTGCGCGTACGCGGATTCGGGACGCAACGGCGCGTACATCGTCCCGCGCCGCGTGTTGCAGAAGATGTAGCTGGAGTCCCAGTCGTCGATCGCTGCATCGCCGCCGCGGTCGCAGAGCCACCAGACGTAATCGCCGTATAGGCGGTCCAGCCGGCTCCCGATATGTATCGTGCGCCGTCCAGTCTTGGCGGAGAGGCCGTGTGGATGAGGGCGATCGGTGACCTTAACGGTGGCGGTTGAAGCCTTCCCAGTCATCCAATCTCGGTGCTGCAGTGCTAGTGCTTCGCCCAGGCGCATCCCCGTTTCTGCGAGGACCGACCACAACAGTCGGTAGCGAAGATCTCCGTGCCAATCACCGGTCGCGCTCGAAAACGTGGCCTCGGCATTGAGGAGGTGCCCGACGATGTCGGGTGTCAGGATCGGAAGGTCCCTTCGAGGGCACCCGAACCTTGACTGTACTCACCGAGTGGGGCCGTCTACGGGCAATGTGTTCGAGAAAGGAATGACCCTTCCGAAATCGCCCACTAACCTGGCGGTACAGAAACGGGGCCACGTCGTTCCCGCACCCCGCGTGATACCGGTAGAAGCTTGTCACGGCACGGAGTCGGAGTTGGACAGTGCTTTCGGCGACCACTACTTCTCGAATGAGTGATGTGACCTCAGGTTCGAATTCGTTGTGCCGCAATGCGAAAAGGAACCTTCCGAAGTCTCGGATGTCGACCGACTCCCAGCTTCGCGCGGTGTTTTCGAGATACGTCCACCATTGTGCAAGCCCCTTGGCGTACGCCTTCACGGTGTTCGCGGCGAGCCCGCCCTGACGGCCGAATTCGAGATAACTCTCGATCGGTTCGACCACTGCGAACGACTTCGACACGACCGTCCAGGTCGACTCCTCGCCGATCACCACGCGTTGCGTAGCCGCCATTCCGACACCTCCTGGTGGCGAAACTTAGACAACAAGTTGGACACGCGGTGTGAACGCTGTCGATGACAGTGCCTACGAACAACGGATACGCGTGCCGCCGACATGCGAAAACGGCCCCTCAGAGAGCTACTCGGCGACATGGATGGCAGTGACGGTCAGCTACGGATAAGACAGCGGGCCGCTCCAAGCCTTGCAGCGCGTTGACAGTGCCGATCAGCACATCGGGCATATCGGCCAACAGCGCCCGCACGGCCCCCGCTTGGGCCACGTGGGGCACCACAACGGCTATGTCGCGGGCGGTCAACGCCTCACGCACACCGCCGCGCCGGTAGTCATGCCACGTCAGTTCGCGCACCCGCTCGGCCAGCGCCGTCAGCAGCGCCGGATCGGTCGGGCCGTTGCGCGCTTCGGTGGGGCGGTTGACGATTTCGGGTAGCACCGTGCCATCCGGTGCGATCACGGCCTCGTCGGGGCGGCGCGACGTGAACGGCATCTGCGGGTAGAAGTGCGCCGACACCAGCGCGCAGGTCTGCGGTCCGAGTCGCCATGAGTTCGTCAGTTCGTGCACCGTGACCGCCGCCTCACCGTGCGCGGCCAGCAGCGCAGCCGGGGCAGGTTGATGCGGCCCGGTGGCCTGCCCCTCCCACTTCTCGGTCGAGCCGGTCACCACCGGAGACACCTGGCCGGGATCACCGACGCAGACCACCTGGCGAGCCAACGCACCGAGGGCACCCAGGTCGCCGTACGTGCACTGCCACGCCTCATCGACCAGCAGCACGTCGGCCCCTGCCAGGTTGGGATCAACGTAGAGCCAGCGCGCGGCGGTGCCGATCAGGATTTCGCCTCCCGTCGAGTGCTGCCATCGCACGCTGCGACCCGCCACGGTGCGAATGCCGTCCACGGTGACCGGCTTCTTACCCGCCCCCGACACGATCAGCGAGGAACGGTCACTGACAGCGGCGATGCGTCGGGACAGCTCGGCGGCTTGCTCGCGGGTCTGCGCGGCGACCGCCACCCGCAGTCCCACCCGATGCGCCAGCGCACCGGCCAGCAGCGCCACCAGGCGACTCTTGCCCGCACCGGGACAAGCGGGAACGCAGATCGCCGCATCACCGCCCCACGCAGCCAGCAGCACCCGCGCCAGCATCGGTGTGTCCAACAGGTCACGCCCCGGCCAGTCCTCGGCCATCGGCGCGGCGGTCGGCAACGCCGGGGTCGCCGGTACCGCAGCGGGCACAGCAGCATCATCGGCGGCGGCACTCGCAGTGAATCGCTTGGGCAGGGTACGCATCTCAGTCCTCGGGTGTCTCGTCGTCAGCGGCGGCGATCATGACCGCCAGCGGAACCGGGCGGCGGCTCGCGGTCGGCGTGCTGCCCTGTGACAGCCAGGAGAAGCGCCGCCTGTACAGCCGCGCCACCGCCGTGCGCCGCGACCGGATTGTGGACACCGAGGGCGGCGCGGGAATCACCGTCACCGTCTCCCCGGCAACGGGCCGGTAACCCGTCTTACGCAGACCACCGATGGTTACCGTCAGCGCGCCGTCCTCACCCACTCCGGTGGCGAAAACCTCACCGCCGAAACGGTTCTCCGCATCCGGCATCGCCGCCATCGGCTCCCCCGCCCACCCCGTGACCGCGCTACCGGCTTTCAATCGGGTGTCGAGCCGATCGGCGCGCACCGTCACGCGGTTGCCTGCCTGGCCCGCCCCCGTCACGGCCTGCCCGTGGCAGACGAACCCGGTATGCACGCCCCGCGCCCGCCACAGCGGATCGGCCAGCAGCGCGGCCTCGTAGAGGTCTGCGGCATCGCAGCGGCTCATCAACCGCGCCGCCGCCAGGTGCAGCGTTTCGGGTCGGTCCCAACTGCGCTGTTCACTCACGGCCTCCTGCATGGCCTCCAACTGCCATTCGTCGTCCTCACGCAGCGCGTCCAGCCCCGGCAGCAGCGGCCCACCAGTCACCGCGTGATGCCAGATGTGCAGCCCACCCACCCCGTTGGGCACCGACAGCGCCGCGCGCCACGCGACCGCGTGATCCTCACCGGGAGCCGCACCGAGCATGAACCGGGTACGGGTGGTGCCCAGCACGTCGGTGACTGCCGAGGTACCGGGATGCGCGGCGCGCTCTGCCCACCATCCGGCCAGCGCCGACCCTGCCGCCACGTCAAGGCCGGCACTTCGCGCCGGGTCGGCGAAGCTGCGCGCCAACCCCGCCAGCGCCCGCAGCGTGGCAGGCGTATCGACCAGCGCCGTCGCGCCGGTGCCGAGGTCACCGGACACGCACCCGGCGGCGCGGGCAAGCGCGGCCAGTCCCTCGGCCCCGGTGCCGGAGTGGGTGCGCCCATCAGGCCCCACGGCCTGCACGTGCACCACCGGCCCGGTGCGCCGCGCCGCGACGGCGACCTTCACGTCCCGCGACGGTGCCGGGTTGTGCAGCAGCCGAGGCACCGGCCCACCGGCATCGCGTGCAGCCACCCGCAGTGCGAGGTCGAACAGCGCGGCGCTCACGCGGCACCGTCGCGGCTCTGCGCGACCTCACTCAACCCGCGAGCAGCGGCGGCGAATCCATCGGCCAGCGCCGCCGTCGCCAGATCGGAGCACCCTCGTTGTGCAGCGCCACGCACCGTGACCGCCGTCCAGCCGGTGCCTGACAGCACCGACTCGGCCCACTGCGCGAAGTCACCTGCCCCGGCCCGCTTGCTCACGCCGCCACCGCCGCTGCGGGAGTGACGCACACCGTCTTGGCCCACGCGGGAGCGGTGTCGGCGGCGTGCGTGCCGATCAGCGCCACGATCAGCGGCACCGGCAGCCGACGCTCGGGCCAGGGTGTCCCGCCATCGGTGAACGCCACGACCACGTTGGCCGCTGGCCGCGCCGCGAGCGCGGCGTCGATACCGACCCGCAGATCGGTGCCCCCGCCTCCGGTCAGGACAACATCGCTGATCGACCGCACGGGGCGCGGCGCGCTGGCCGCAGCATCGCAGCACAACACCCGCACCGTGGCGCCCGTGCGCCGCAACACCGCCCGTGTCTCCGACAGCGCCGCCGCCAGATCTTCTTCCCCCATCGACCCCGACGTGTCAATGATCAGATCGACCGCGATCTTCGGTGCCCGCAGCGTCGGCAGCAGCACACCCTTGGGAGCGCGCCGGTTGGGCCGTCGCCAGGAGTGGTGCACCTGGCCCGCCTGGTCCTCGACGGCGCGGCGCACCGCCGCGCGCAGCACCTTCGGCCACGGCACGACAGCCGGGGCGAGTTGGGCAGCGGCCCACCGCGCCAGGCCCGCAGGCATGCTCCCGCGACCCGCCCCGCCGTGCGCCAACTCCCGTTGAACCTCGCGGGCGACGGCGACTTTCACCAGATCGGAAGCCGCACGGGACAGCCCCTTGCTGCCTCCCACGTCGGCAGCGGCGGGCAGTTCCCCCGGCACCGCATCCCCGGCACCGGACCCGCAGCCATAGCCGTCATCCTCACCGTCACCGGGATCACCGTCAGCCCCGGTGGGCGGCGGCGCACCGGGCGGCACCAGGTGCCGGTAGTAGACCTCAGCGGCGTGACCGTCCTCGCAGCCCAGCCCTGCCGGTGTCACCACACCCGCTGGCAGGCGCACCCCCGCCGCGATCAGGTCATCGTTGATTTCGGCGTCAGCGGCGTAGTTCCACATGGTGCGGTCCACCGAAGAGGCCACCGTCTCGGCGCGGCCACCGTGATCCCGCAGCACATGCCCGACTTCGTGCAGCAAAACGGCCCCTGACGTTGCAATGCTCCACCCGTCATCGGTGCCCAACATCGCCGGATCGACATACAGCCGCCAATACTTGTCCACCGCAAACGTTTTCAAACCGGGTGCCGCCACCGGCGACAACGCGAACAACGCCCGCGCGAAGTACGGCATCGCCTCGACTGCGGCCATCCGCGCCAGTCGCAGCCGCCGCCACTCATCAGCAGTGAGCGCCCTGACCTCGGTCACGCTGCACTCCCCACGTCGAGGCCCGCCGCAATCATCACGTCTTTGAACTTGCGCGCCGCCGCAGGCGGTTTCGCACCAGCAGGCATCGCCACGCTCAAAGAACGCGCCGCCGCCCCCGCCACATCGGGAGCACCGTGGGTCGCAGCCTCGACCAGCGGACCCCACGCGGTCATCCACGCATCCTTGGTGCCCTTGCCCGACGCCCACGCGACCACACCGGACAACACCGCCCACACCTGATCGGGGCGGGCCGTCGCCCACTCAACAATGCTCGGGTCCGCGATCACGTCCGCGACGGCGGGTAGGTCCATGCTGGCCCGCCATTCCATGAACTCACTGCCCGCGCCGTCACCGACCAGGCCCAGCGCAACCGTGCTGATCGCAGCGGTGTCATCGCGGCGCAGATGCGCCAACACCCGCGCCATCGCCTCCCAGGAGCGCCGCGACGGCCACGCCCGCCCTGCGGCCTCGTCAGTGTCGGGGTAAGCGTGCAGCAGGCCAGGGCGCGCTTCGATGAAGGCACAAACAGCGCCGATTTCGTCGGCGCGGCGCAGATCGTCGGCGGCGATGCCCCGCGAAGCGGGCAACGTGGCGAACGACGACCGCATGCCGGTCAGCCATTCCTCGGCAGTCGGCTCGAAATCCACGTGCAGAAAACGGTTCGCCATCGGCGGCGTCAGATCGACACCACCAGCACTCCGGTCGGGAGGATTGGCAGCGGCCACGATCCGAACCTCATCAGGCAGCTTGGTTCGTCCGACCACCCGCTCCAACGCCACCGTCAGCATCGCCGCCTGCACCGACGCCGAGCACGTCGAAATTTCGTCCAGCAGCAGATAACCGCCCTTGGCGTCCAAAAGTGTTCGCGCCCAATCAGGCAACGCCAACGTCTGCACCGCACCATCGGTGACCACCGGCCATCCCGCAATGTCCACAGGCTCACGCTGCGACCCGATCACCGTCTCCACCGGCACACCATCGGCAGCGGCCAACGCCCGCACGATGGATGACTTACCCATGCCGGGATCGCTCCACAACAACACCGGCACATGAGCGCGGGCCGCAGCATCAATCACCGTCACGGTCGTGTCCAAATCGGTCATAGCCGAATCCCCTCCCGAGGAGTAGCGGACCGGCCCCGATGGCCCGTCCTCACATCACAGGACACTACCGCTGCCCACCGACAAATCCGCGATCACCCGCGAAAACCCGTGCCATTGCAGCACAATAGACACCCCCACCCGACCCCTGTGCCGGGTCGGGTGGTGGTGAGCCTTCGTGGCCGGCACCGAAACGCCGGCCACAGCGCCGATCTACCCTCGGTCCCCCTCGGCCGCGATCGCACCGAGCGGACCGGCCACCTCCCACTCCCGCTTCGGAACCTCGTAGACATGCAGCCCGCCGCGATGGCTGGACTCCCAGAACCGCAGGTGAAACATCGACCCGACGAGGGAGTCGATGAGCTGCTCGTTGCCGCTCCAGCCGCCCGTCACCAGCGACACCCTCACAACCGTCCGCAACTGGCCGTCCAGCCACTCATCCACCGTCATCAGCGTCGGTGTCCACCACATCTGCTCCAGCAGATCCACCATCGCAGCAGGCGAGCCGTGAAAACCCCGCACAGCGGCGATCCCCCACTCAGTGGGGTATCCGCCGTCATCAACCAGAGCGCTGTCGCCCGCACCGGCGCTGCCCGCGCTCACGCCGGGATTCCCAAGTCGTAGTCCGCCCACAGATCGCTGGCGTGCTCCACGGCGGCGTCCTCCAACGCCTCGGCCGCCGCCTCCGATTCCAGCCACGCAATCTGATCCTCAACTTCCGCGATCTCCATCCGCAGTGTCGCGGCGTGCGCCGAGTTGAACGCAATCGGCAACTCGGCCTGCGAGCGCGCCAACACCATCCTCGCCTCATCGAGACTCAACAACTCGACATCGACCGGCTCGACATCATCAACGTAAACGACCATTCCCAACCTCCGGGGTGAGTGGGCCGGCCCCCAACGGCCTGCCCGTACATTGACGACACTACCAACCGCCACCGACAACAATTGTTCCTCGAATCACCTGCACGCCAACGGAATAGACACCACCACCCCACCCCTGTGCCGGGTGGGGTGGTGGTGTGCGCCAGGCCGGAACCCGACACACACCACCTGTCGCGCAGAAGGCTTCTCAGAGCTGCCCGAAGATCTCATCGCGGTAGTAGCCGTCTGAGGACGCGACCGCCTGCTCCCATTCGACGCCGAGCGCATCGAACAGGTGCCGTAAGTCCGACAACAGGTCGGTCGCCGCCGTAGCGACATCCTCAGTCAGGCTGGATCCGCCCAGGTGCTCGGCGTAGGCAACCAGCGCCCGCGCCGCCCAGCCAGCGCGAATATCGCTGTCGCGCTGCGGGTCAGAGCCATCACCGGCCACGACGCTTTTCCGCGGCTGCTCAGCGATCAGATCGGCCAGCTCCTGCGCCGTCGACGCCGCCACCCGCTGCGCGTGATACACCGGCCGCGCCTGCGGCGGGCGCCCACGCAGCGGCTGCTGCGCGTCCCCGATGCGCGATCCGGCTTCCCACGGCAACACCCCGTCGGCATCCGGCCACACCACCTGCACCGCCGCCGCGACCGCGCCGTAGCACTCCCTCACCAGATTCAGATCCCGCGCATCGGTCATCTCGACCGCCACCAGCGCCACATCGTCGACCAGGACCCCCTCGATCCGATCGCCGGTGGCCAACCCCTGGCCTGCGGCCACCATCCGGCGGGCCACCTGGTTGAGCACGCTGTGCGCCACCTGGCCCGGCAGCCCATAGATCGCCAATTCCGGCAGCGACTGCGCCGACAGACCCACCGTGTAGGCGAACGACGGACCCTGATCTCCAGCCGTCGGAAACACCGCCAAGACCGTCCATCCATGCTCAGCGACCTTCACTCGCGTCTCGGCCAACACCGCCGCGCGCGCCTCCGACTCCGATCCCCGCCGCGAATCCTCATGCCCCATGTCCAACGCCCCTTCCTGGGCTCAATGGGCCTGCCCCTCTCGGCCTGCCCAACACCACGATCCTACAACCCAGCACCGACAGCCGATCCTTCCAAATGCACTCCCCCGCAGCGCCTTTAGACACCCGCTCCCCACCCCTGTGCCGGGTGGGGAGTGGGTGTCGCCCTCCGCACAAGCGGACCACAGGAGGTCAGCGGGTCACAAGGCGAGCGCCGCGGACGTACTCCCGCAGGGTGGCTCCGTAGCGGTGACCGGAACCCGCGGATAAGTGTGGCTGTGGATCAGCATCATCGGCGACGTGCGGTCAACGCAGTGACGCAGCGCCACGATGCCTGCGTGGGCCTCATTCACCGGATCTTCGTTCACGCCAGCCGGCGGGCTGTGCGTCGCGAAACCAATCTGCGGCTACTCATCCCCACTGCCCTTCCTCCCGTGAAACCTCAAAGAATCTGCCCGTGGATTGGTCCCTGCAGTGAACGCCAGAGCGTTCGTGAATGGTGCAAGTGATCGTTCCTACCGATATCGGGCGTCCGTATCCCTGAACGGGCAATGAATCTGGGTAGTAGCTCCGCGAAGTGCATCGGATCTTCGGGTCCTCTCCCTGACCGATAGTGAAGACAATCGGCGTGGCCGGTGAACATCCTTCGACTGGATACCTGCCGTAGCGATTCTCCTTAACCTCGCACGAGGCTTGGGCCTTGTCACCGTTGTCCACCAACGTGCAAGCGATATTCCCGGTGGCCGACTGGAAGGCCCGCCTCATCGGAGATGATCCCCCACGGGGGCGTTCCGACGTCGGTGGAGCTTTGCGCGTTGTCGTCCTCGGCACCCTCGTGGAAGTCGGCGGCGAAGCTGTCGGCGTGCCGCTCGATTGGCCATGGGCCACGTTACAAGTCTGTTTATCAGCGGGAATCAGTCCTGGAGCTCCTAGTGGGCCATCGTTCTGGCCGCTCCGAAAACCCGCGTCGAACGCGATGACCGGCTCAAAATGTTCCGATTCCAGGAACTCTTGCTGAGCACTCATATCTAGTTCGAGTCTCAGCTGATTTCGCTTCACGTTCTCGGCAACCAACAGCGGAGAGTCGAAATCTTCGGTGTCAAGGCCAGCCCAGGAACGAAGGTTTATGTCGTGCGACTGCCACTCGCCGTCCTTCTCGCTCATTGTGATGTAACCCGAGTCGGGGCCCACCAGCAGCAGGATGCTGTACACAAGCGATCCGGCCTGCAGCGAAGATGAGCTTTGCGGCACGTCACCGGGAAACGTGAGATTGATGGCGATCCGATCGCCTCCGAGATGTTCGACGGTGGCCCGCCTGATGTGGACGTAGCTCGGCAGCTCGGCATCCCGACTGCCGGGTTCATACTTCACCTCGCATCTGAGGGTGAGTGGATAGTCGGCGTACCGCTCTGGCGGCGGTGGGGAGTCCACAGAAGAAGAGCTGCCCCCAGGCGGTAGGTCCGTCGAACACCCCATCAGTAGTACCGCCGCCGCCCCTGCAGCTATGACGATCATGCGGGGACCCCGAGTCTTTCGCATGTGCTGAATGCTAAACGCCAGATGGCTTGCTGCGATCGGCTTCAGGCCCGCATTTATCCGAAGTCGGGCCGCTATCGAACAGATAGCAACGTTTGCTCACGGAACCAACGGCCAGCCACGAGGGTGATGCTCGCGGTTATCTGAGGAGATGCCCCGGTCCTTCAACATCGGGGACGAGAGCCCGATCGCCGATATCAGGTCTGACGTCAGCGATGACCAACATCGTCAGCTGCGGTGACACGACGCGTTTGGTGCTGTCGTTGGATTTCCGCCGAAACACGTGCCAGGTCTAGGTATCGGCGACCAGGATCCGTACCGAGTTGCCGGCGGCCTCGAGTTCGTGCGCCCGACGCGCGGCCGCCACGCGATGCACTCGACGCGGGTACACCAGGCCGTCGCGCTTGGTGCGGGCCTGCGGATAGATCCGCTCGAAGTCGGCCTGGTCGTCGACCATCACCACAACGCTCACACCATCGAGGTCGGTGACGTCGAGCTGACCGGCACTGCTGGCGATGAAGTCGTCGATGGCCTGCAGTTCGGCGACCAGTCCCGCCGGCGGCGCCGAGGTGCTGCGCTCGAACTTCGCGTATCGCTTCACGTCGATACCGAGCAGCCGGGCGGTTTCCTCTTTGAGCAGGCCGGCCGCCAGCCGGCGCACGGTGAGATCCCCGCGCTGTTCACCGCGGTACACCTCCACGTCGTGGCCACGGCGGCTCAGCTCTGCAGCGGCGCGGCCGACCGCCACGTGTTGCAGGGACATCAGGTACGGGACGAGGTCGCGCAGTGTTCGCGCATCTGGGTAGGCGTCCTCGAACTCCGTCTGGTCGACGGCGGCCTCCAGGCGCACCGTGCCTTCGGCCGGCGCCGTATTGAGCATCCTGGCGACCTCGCCGGCGATGAACTCCTCCATTGCGATCAGCTCGTCGACGAGTTCGGCGCTGACTTCTAGGGCGCCGGTTTCGCGGGAACGGTACTTACGTAGATCCACCCGCAGCACCGGCACGAGGTCCTCGACCCGCAGGCTGAGCGCGTTGCGCCGCGCCAACAGGTCCGACCACAGGTACGGGGCCTCGCTGATGTCGTCCTCCTGGTCGTACACAGCAGCGGGCAACGTACCCGCTAGTCCAACACCCATGATCCCTTCTCCCTTCCGGAGATGTTGGGCCGACCCGTGTTGGCCTGCCCTCGGTTCATGATGCTACTCCCGGCATCGGACGCCGCCGGTCAATCGCGCTGCCGCGGATCCGATCGCTGCCACGCCCGGCAGCGGGGGCGTATCGTGACCTGACCGCAGTTTGCTGGGAGGCCTACATGAGAGGCACATCGTTCGGGCGCTACCGGTCGGTGAAGGTGCTAGACCGCATCGATACCGGCAGAGTCCGGCATGAGTTACGAAGCACCATTTTGATGGACGGACAGCCGCTTATCCGCGCGGCGGTCGTCTGCGCGTTATTAGTTGCTGCGTTAGGAGCTTGTAGCGGTCCGTCGTCTGTTTCGCCCGCAAATACCCCGGGTTCAGCGCAGCAACAGCCGTCGCTACAAGACACAACCTGCGGATTCCGCGGGCCGAACCCGACGCTGGCCGAGGCCCGCCGCGAGGCGCAACGGATCAAAGATGCATACCCTGATGCCGCAGCATTTCAAGCCGTTGAGATTGATCATTTGTTCGACTACTACTACCAACAGTTGATACCTGGATCCGTCGAAGCTTATGTGAAGTTGGCCTGTAGCAAAATCGCAGGCTCGGTGCCGGAAGCTGATCGAGGACTTATGGTCGGAATGGCCGTCTACCTGGGCACCGGTGCGTGCAAGAATGTTGAAACGGGTGAAATCCCTATCAGCGAAAGCGCCGCCTCAGACTGGATCGAAATGGTGAGGATGTTCTGCCCGCAATTCTCGGGTTCTCTTCCTCCAACGTGACCACCGTGGCCGATAACGACTGCACGCTATGCCGGCCCCCGTGACGGCGCACCGCCCTGTCCCGGGTGGCCGGACTGCCGAGTCGCACCTGCAGTGACCAGCCGACGCGCCCAGCCCAAACGGCGGCGGCAATAACACGGACGATCTTTCCGACTGGCGCAAAGGCCAGCTGACTAGTTTCTCACTCACGTGTCGCATGCGACAGCGACATCTCAAGTGAGACACCGCCACGCAGATTGAGAATCGCTGTCAGTTCTCAAATGCCGTGTCATCCCCCAGCACTTTGAACTGGGTTGATGGCTCCGTTCTCATGGGATGTCACCCCAGACTTTCTCAGATCTGTGTCACTTTTCGCGCCGGGCCTGACGGCCGCTTAGTTGTGCTGTCTCATGGCGCTTAGCGGAGTAGCGCGATGCCACCGTCGCGTCTGCGGTTTCAAGGAGATCTTCTAGTACACATGGCCAGTGCACCATCAGCGCAGCTAGGCGGCATTTCCACCTACGGGCGTACACCGGATCCGGCTTACAGCTGTTTAGAGTAGGCCCGCCCAAACGCCTCACGGCCGACGTGTCGGAGCTCTGCTATAGCTTGTGGGAATGCGCTGGTTTGCCCGCCCGGAGAACGACGCCCTGCAGTTGCGGGTCGCGCCGCGGTTGGCGGCCTGGGACGCGGCCGCTCATCCGGATCAGGTTCGGCTACGCAAATATCTGAATGACACCGAAGACCTCCTCTCCGCTTCAAAAGTCCAGGGCCCGTGGACGTTACGCCTGGACGTCGGGCGCCCGGCCGATCGGGATTTACTCGACCAGGCCGACCTCGACAATTACGCCTACCCGCTCGCAAAGCGCTTGCTGGACGGGGAGTTGGTGTCGGTCTGGTGCACCAAGGAGCACGCTGCGCACTCGTACGTACGCGTGGACTCTGCCCGCGAGGTGCCCGGGCCGGCGGATGTCCTGGTCGTCGAAACGACCGCGTCATGGGAGAGTCGCCGCGGTGGTAGCCCCGCCCAGAAGCAGATCATGGCCGCCGTCGCCGACGCGCCGGCGCTGCCCGCGAGCCAACCGGTCAGGCTGGAGTTGTCTTTCGTGGTCGGTCCGCAGCGGATCTGGCCGAACTTGTGGAAGCAGACGATCGACTCTCTTGATTCAGTTTTGGGTCGAACCGACCCCCACCGGTCCAGTCACCCGCTCGATGGCCGGATCACCGAACTGGGGCTGCACGTCGAGGTCGACCCGAGCGCCGGCAACAAGGTTGTGATCGGCATCCATGCCGCACCTGGCAGCATGCGCGTCAGCCCGCGCGCGAGCGTCCTTGTCGGCGATGCAGTTCTCATCGACCAGCCCAGCTCCGGCGCGCGTGGCACGAACGGCTCAGCAGGCGTTGATGATTCGGCGCAGGCGGATGCGCCGCCGGCGGTCGTGGGTGTCGTCGACGATCAACGACCGGGGGCCGCTGCGGTGAGCGGTGGGGATGCGCGTGAGTTCCGTGACGATGATGACGGCTATTTGGCCTGGATCGCCGATCATCCCGACGGCTACGTGATCAATATCGTGCGCGGCCACACCCCTGGCGGTGCACGCATTCACCGTGCGGGTTGTTGGACGGTGAGCCGCCCGGGCCTACGCGCTGCCTCGTGGACCGAGGGCCAGTACGTGAAGATCTGCGCAGACCGATTGGCCGACCTCCAACACTGGGCGGCCACCGTGGTGCCCGGGCCGATCGAGACGTGCGGGACCTGCAGCCCGGCGTCGACGGGCTGAACCTAGGTTTTTGCCTGGTGGGGCGGCCCCGAAACATTGTTCTGGAGACCTCGCATGACCTACGGATTCTCAATCGTTTGTCACTCTGGACATCGGTGTGACATCGAGTTTGAGAATGTGACATGTCGTGTGAGAACTGACAATCGCTGACGATCTGCGGCACATCATGATTCACGTCCATTCGGCCAATCTGGGCAACGCCCGCGCCAACCGATCGAACAGGTCAGGCCATCCCTTCTGCAGCCAGGCGATGTGGCCGTTGGACAGCTTGGAGGCGTCGATGATCGAGTCGACGCGGATCTGCGCCTCGGGCACACCGAGTTCTGCCAGCTTGCGGTAGAGCGGGTTGGGTTGAATTCCCCGACCGGCCAGGTACTCAAAGACGTGGGCTCGCTGCCAGTCCCAGATCGGCCCGTAGGTGATGGTCCCGTCGGCGCGGCGCACCACTCCTCCCGCCTGCGCGCGGACATCGCTGCGTGAACTGTTCTGTCGTGCACGGGTTTCGGCGGCCAGGCCGCGACGATATAGCATCCGCCGGCCGTGGGATTCTTCGGCGCGCACACCCCACAACGAGCCGCGGCCGTGGCGGCGGTGTGCTTCTCGGGCGGGGCTGGTGATCATGATGTCGGCCAGCTGCCCGCGCAATGTGCGATCGACTGCCTGGTGATCGAACCCGCCGCCGGCGATCAGCACCGTCAACAGGTCCGGATCCGCGGTGATCACCTGGTAGTTCAGCTGCCACGCCTCAGCGAGATCCTCCAGGTAGCGAATCGTCTCGGGGAACTGCAGCCCGCTGTCGAAAAACACCACGGGGATGTGCGGATCGACCTGGCGGGCGAGGTCGACGACGACGGTGGAGTCCTTCCCGCCGCTCCAGGACACGAAGCCGTCGTGCTCGTCGAGGTGTTCGGCGATGCGGTCGAGCAGGTGTTGGTAGGTCCGCAGCCCGCGCCGGCGCGCGGCGATACCGCGTAGTGTCTGCATGTTCAGCCCGGTGGCCGGCGTGGCGGTCATCGCTGGTCGGTGACCGTAATCGTCATGTTCGGAAACAGGCGGGCGAGGTACTCGCGCAAGTAGTCGATGGCGTCGGCACCGTCGAGGATGGACTTTTCGGTGGTGGTGTTGTCCCACCACAGCCAGCGGCCATTGCGCTTGAATCCGAACGGCGGCGGCACGTCGGGGTCGACGTGCTCGCGGGCGAAGGTGCGCGCGGCGCCCACGACGAACCACCAGTCGTTGCCGCCGAAGGTCACCGTGCCGTCGGTGTCGGCGACACCGGATAGCCGGCGCGGCAGCTTGACTCGGGCCTGGCACGGTTCGGTTGCTGAGGTTCGGGGTCGGGTGAGCGACCGGAAGTGACCGTTCTGGCCGGGCTCGTCGGAGCCGATGTCCGATCGGTTGGGGTGCACGATCCATTCGGTGCGTGTCATCACCGCTCCCTCAGTTGCAAGACGACGCGTTCGTTGAAACCTCCCGAGCGGGTTGCGTAGGCGACGTGTTCGGCGGACGCCACGTCGAACTGCATGCCTCTGGGGAGCAAGTGGGCGGTGTCCTCCACGCTGTCGGACCGGCCGAGGTACATGCCCCGGCTCGTCACGACCTCGAACACCACGTACCGGGAGCTGTCGTGCCCCGGTGTCTCGTGAAGGTTGTGCCGGGTCAGGGTGAACTGATCGAACGCGACGCTAGCCCCCGGTTGCAGGCTGGTCGGCAGGTCGGAGGGCTTGGTGATGTCGCCGTGGTTGTCGGGCAGTCTCACCGCCACGTAAACGCGGTGCGTGCGGTCGTTGAGCCGCTCGTAGGACTGGATGGCCCGATCGAGTCGCTGAACCTTCGCGCGGTCGGTGTCGACTAGCTGCTGGGCGTCACCGGCGGCCAGGTGCAGCCGTTCGTTGATGCGCCGCCACTCAGTGGGGTCCTCGCTGCTGAGCATGCTGTTGATCGCCGCATGCTGTGATGCCGGCGCCGAAGCCATCACCTGGTTCTTGACCGTCGAGCGAATCTTGCGTTGCCGGCCGCTGAGGATCTCGCGGAACTCCTCGCGCGCGGGCAGGTCACCGCGCAGTCGCCCGGACGCATGGCTCACGTCGCGCGGTGTGGCTCGATCGCGGTCGCGTGCGGCACGGGTCAGGGCAGTGTCTTCATCGCGCAACTCGTCGGTGATCTGGTTGGCCAGGCGCTGGAATGAACGCTCGGTCATCGCGTCCTCGGCGACCTCGCGGGCAGCCTTGACATCGCGCGCACCGATGGCGCCGCCCTCGACGTCGACGGCGACGGGCTGCTCCCTGTTGGGTCTGGCGGTCTTGGCGCCCACGCGGTCTCAGACTTCCGTAGCTGGATGGTCAAACCGCAGTTTATGGGCCGAACTGGACACCGAGGCCGAACACCGCCAGCCTGCTTGCCCGCGAAATGGAGGGAGGCGGCCCCTGGAAGCTGTCGATAGCCGCCCGGAACCGCCTCAGGTGAAACCCTCACCCAACCCCTGTGTGCGTTTCGTGAATTCAGTTTAAGACACTTCGATGACACCTTTTCGGCTGGCTTCCTCCCGGAAACCAAAAGGGCGGCGGGCCTGCGGCATCGGGGCCGACCATCAGAACTGGCTTGGCCCGTCTCGCAACTAGGTAACAGGCTATTGCGATCAAGGCCGCGATCGCCGCCGCGACGTAGCTTCCCTTCAAGGCCGACACCACACCTCCGAAGAGCGCCGCAATCACCATGAGCTGGAGCGTGATTACGCCAACGCCTACTGCTCTAACTTCGGAGGCATACGCCCGTAGTCGCCACTGGCTCTCCAGCGCGTCGATGTCGACCGGAAGATCGACCCTCACGTTGAGCACGTTAGAACGAGTCGCGGTGCACCACTATCGGTATGCTTCCGCGGCCCGGACTGTCGCCACTCGCGCCGGCCGTCGATGCCTCAACTCCAGTTCGATGAACCGCTTAGCCACATCTGCGTCGCACTGCAACCCATCAGCGATTATGTCCAGACGGGTCGGGGCAGTCATGCCTTGGACATTAACGGCTTCGTATGACACCACGGCCAATCATCAGATCGACGTAGGGTTTGCCCCACTATGCTTTCCGATCCCGCCGCCGCAGCGTGGGTTGCCGCCGGTCGACCCGCCGTCGATGCTCCTGCCCCGGTCGACGGACGCTGCGGTCGATGCGGCGACAACGGACCGACGGTCACCAGCTCACGCATCATCTCCGAGAAGTTCACCGGGTTCGACGCGTGGCCGTTCGGGTCCCGCCGGCTGTGCGTGCCGTGCGCCTGGGCTTACAGCCGCCAACCCACCACCCAGCCCTCACTGCTGATCACCGACACCTCCGTCACGGAGTACTCCACCGGCGCCGACCTTGCCGCGGTCCTCACCTCGGCGCCGCTGACGAGCACCCAGGCCGTGGTCCTACCGACAGCGCGCCGGCGCCACATCCTGCCGACGGCCGAGTGGGGCCACCTCGCCACCGACGGCCTGGTCGTGACATGGGACAGCGCCGCGGCCGACCGCCTCACCGACCTAGTGTGGCTGCGTACCACCGTCGGCGCCACGTGGCCCCAGCTGAACCATTCAGCTCCGCCGTCGCGGTTGCTGAGCGCCCAGCCCGCCGACCAGTGGCCGCGGGTCCTGTCCGCTTGGACGTCACTGCAGCCTTGGCGCGCGGTCCCACCCCTGTGGGCGGCCGCCCGTGTCCTCACCAACCCGCCCCAGTCGCGGTAGTAGACCCAAACCGCATTTGCCGGCCGTGGCAGAACCGGCCGTTACGCTTCCGGCCATGACCGCGGCCCTCACCCCCACACAGGCGTGGCAGGCCACCGTGCCCGAACTTCCCCCCGTCGACGGACCGCACGCGATCGCCGAGCGGCTGCTGCTGTTGTTGCACTACGGGATCGACTGGGAAACCAGCTGGGTCGCCGATCCCCGCTACCGCAAGACCTACTGGGATGAGTTACTCCCCGGGCGAGTCCGGCGCGCCGCCTATCGCGCCGACACCCTTGATCGTTGGTGGTCCGACGTGTCCGGACAGCTCGGCGCACCTGCGCCGCGGCAGCGGGACCGTCGACTCGAACTGGCCACACTGCTCCGCGAGCCCCCACTGCCCGTCATCGCAGTACTTCGCGACAGCCTGCCGGCGTTGCTGCTGCGAGTGCGCATCATCGCCGAAGCTGTTGCCGATCAACGGAAAGCGGCACGCGGATGACTCTGCTGAGCGTTCAGTTCGACATCGACATCCTGGCGCGGTCCTCGATCGTGCACCGCGAGGACTACAGCGCAGTCGGCACCGACAACTTCGCGCTGTTTCGCCGCGAGAAGATCATCGGTCCCACCGGCGAGGTGATGCAGGTGCCGATCGTGTCAGGTAGCAGCTTCCGCGGGATCCTGCGCCGCATCGGTGAGGCACTGACCGCCGCCGTGCTCGACTACGAAGACACCGCCTTGCCCATCCCGGCAGCGCACCTGCTCACCAACGGCGGCCGGCTCGCCAAGTCCGCACGTCCCCTCACCGACGAGGAAGAGCGACGCCTCAAGACTCTGTTGCCCCAGGTCGCGGTGTTCGGCGGGGCCGCCTCTGGGCGCATCATGTCCGGGCTGCTCACCGTCGGCAAGGTGCTACCCGAGATCGCCGAGCTGTCCCACCTGTTGCCGAGGCCTGCCCGCTCGGTCACGCTGCCGGCCGTGCTCGGGATCGCCGAGGAATCGTTTAGCCACCTCTCGGATCACCGCACCAGCACGGCCCAGTCGCCGAATGCCGATCTCGACGAGAACAGCAGTCCGCTGGGCCGGTTCGGTGTTGAGACGCTTCCTGCCGGCACCCGGTTGCAGAGCTGGGTGCGCCTCACCAATGCCACTGCGGCGCAGGCCGCCTTCTTCCGCGACGTCCTGGCCGCGTTCGCCACCCGCGGCCATCTGGGTGGCCGCATCGCCGCCGGCCATGGCCAGGTCAGCGCCACCGTCACCGAAACCGTCCAGCGCGGCCGACTTCCCGACACCGGAGTCGATTGGGCCGAGGAACTGGGCACTCACCGCGACGAGGCGATCGCCGCGCTGTCTCAACTCAGCTGAGCCCGAACATGATCGCGCTGCAGATAACCGCCATCACACCTCACGGAATCGTGCTGTCCCGCCCGTGGGGCGTGGCCTTCGACGGGTTGTTGGCCTCGGCGCTGTGGCATCGAAAGAAATGGGAAGCCCGCAGCGCCGGTGAACTTTTCGCCTATCAGCACGATCAGATTCCCGAAGACCTCGACCTGCCGTTGGCTCGCTGCGGCTCTCCCGAGCATGACGACTGGCACTGGATGGCCACCTTCGCCGACCGGCATCCCCGCCCGCATGAGATCCCCGATCCAGACGTGCGCTGGCGCACATCGCGAACCGACCGATCCCGGTTGCAGCACCTCAGCCCGTCCATCGGCAGCCAGGCGGTCTCCGACAGCACGGGGCGCTACCAACGCCGCGTGGTCCCTGTGATGGCCCACCTCGCGACCAGATTAACGTGGCGGGCTGTGGGCGATCCCGACCGCATCCGTGAGCTGCTCACCGACCTGCCTTCCATCGGCAAGCATCGCGGAGTGGGTGAGGGGCTGGTCACCCGCTGGGAGGTTGAGGAGACACCCGACGTGCCCATGTGGACGGCCGGCCACGAACACGAACCCGGCGTCCTGGGCCGGACCGTCCCACAGCGCTGCGTCGACGCGCGCGACGGCTGCATGGCCGGAGCGATGGGGTCGGCCACCATACGACCGCCCTATCTGCACCCGGTCAGCAGAACCACGGCGTACTCGCCCGCCCGCTGACCATCTCATCCACGTGTGCAACTGGGCAGAAATCACCAGTTGCACACCACGCGGTCACCGCCGTTTCTTGCGCTGTTCCTGGTGCTGGTTGGTCCGTGCTCGCTTGGACGTGTACTGCCATTGCGGCAGCTGCCACTCCTCCTGCTGAGTGTCCGGCGCCGGCGGCGGGCTGGGACGCTTCGGTACACGCGGCGCCGGCTGGCCCGCGTCCCCACTGCCTGTTTCGACCGACGAGACGCTCGACGGCGGGCCCGGCTCGGCCGGCACTGGCGGCCGAGAACCTTCGGCGGTGGTGGCCTCGGGGGCGTGGCCCGCTGCTGATGCCGGCGGCTGATCAGGGTTATCTGTGCTGAGTCGCGCTATGTTCACTTCCGGCGGGGCCGAGTGATACAGCGGCGTGGCTGGCGCCGGCCCGGTGAAAATCGGGTTCTGCGCGAGCGATCGCTCGGCGGTGCGCCGTATCTGGCGTCGCATGGATAGCCGCTTGATCAATGCCACGGAGTGAGCCTAACCAGCCGGCACGCCACCAGCGGCAGTTCTGCTGAGCACGGTGGCCGACAAGGCGGCGAGATCGACATCTGGTCCGTCGGCCATCCACACCTGGGTACGGCCGGTGGCCAGGAGATGGGTCACGGGGTGAACCCGCCAGGCCTGTTGGCGAACCATAACGGCGTGAGCGAGCACCTGGGCGTGGAAGCGGGTGGGGAGGACCAGGTGGTCCACGGTGGCGCCGCGGCGGTGCACCTCCCCCAGGGCGCGCCGAGTTCCGTTGGTTACGGTGACCTGCCGCCACGGGCGCTGATGGATCGCGAGGATGGCAACGGTGTGCTGGTCGAGCCAGCCCTGTTCGCGCCACACCGGCAGCACCGAGTTCTCGTCCTCGATCGAGGCGAGCGCAGTCAGCGCATGCTCGTACTGCTGAGCATTTCGCCGTTCCACCTCTGCCGGGCCGCGCTGTAACTGGCGTAGTCGATGCTTCGGAATCGCCATGCGGTGCGACCCGTCCGGGCTCTTGGCCAGCCAGCGGCGCACCGTGGACGAGGACACGCCGGCGTAGTGCGCGACTGTCGCCACGTCCACAGCGCCGCGGGGTGTGGGGCCGTAGCAGTCCAGCAGCATGGTGACGAGCCGCGTACGTGTCCACCGCGGGCCGCGCGCCGGCCGAACCACCGCTGCGGCGTTCACTCAGGCGTGCCGATGCCGAAGTCGTCGATCGTGACGAAATCCCACCCGGCGACGTACTTGTCGTCGAAGAACTGCGTCATCCAGTCCCGCAAGCCGCTGTCACCGCCGTCTTCGTAGGCGCGCAGCATCGCCTCGATCTCCGAGGGGCTGATGTCGGTGGCGACTCGGCGGTCACGGGCGTACCCCTGCTCGTAGCCGCCAACGCCCTGTTCACCGCTGACCCAGATCTTGCTGCCGCCCTTGAGTGCCTGACTGCCCTTGGCGCTGGCGCGGAAGTCGGCGGTGGCCGATCGGCGGCCCTTCTTCGTGGTGGTGACCCGGCGGGCTGCTTGCCGGATCGACGCGAGGCGGCTGGGCGAGGGCTTCTGGGTGCCGGCGGCCCAGCGGCGCACCGTTCCCGGCGACACTCCAAGTGATTGAGCGGCGGCGCGTGTGTCGACTGCGCCGCCGCGGGGGCCACGGCCGAACACCGCCTGCAACATTCCGCGCATGCTGGTGCCCTCGGTGGAGTCCCCTTCGGACTTTCCGGAGATCCGTCGATAGAAAGTGTTTGCCTGCGTGGCTTCTGCTTGCCTCAACGCCTGACGCACTTCGGTTTTCGATGCACCGAGACCGCGGGCGGCGCGGTCGACGTTGACCGTTCCGTGAGCCACCGAGCCGTAGCCGGCCAGATCGTTGGCGTCGACCCTGCTGCGCCGTCGGTTGGTGCGCGCCATCATGTGCTCCCGTCATCGTTGGCGCCGCCGGTCGCCCACTCCGCTGCGGGGATCAGGTCGCGTTTGCCGCGGTAGTCGCGGCCGTTGAGGTAGTCGAGATGATCGGCCATCAGCGCGGACCCTTCCGGTTTGTACTGCCCGAACCCGCGGCCAAACGTCGAGGGATCGCCGGGCCAGGCGGTCACCGGATCCGGATCGTCGGACGCGTAGAGCACCGTGTCGGTGGCCACCGCCAGCGGCCACTGCCCGCTCTTCTCCCCGATCTGCTGCAGCCGGTAGACGATGTTGGCCTTGGCTTTGGCAAGCACGTGCAGGCGACGCTCCGGGCTGTAGGCCGTCTTGCCCTTGAGATGCTCGTCGGAGCCGATGATGCCGATGCCATGGGTGCGGATCACCTTGGCCTGGTTACGGGCTGCCTGAGCGTCGGGATCGTCGATGTCCAACGAGCTGCTTGCGTCGCGAAACCGCTCGTACCAGCCGAGCAGAACGCGGCCGTGCTGCGGCCAAGTCCAGGCCTCCAGGATCTCGGGTCGGTAACCCAGCGCGATCGCCCGCTCCATGGTCGGCGTGGTGACCCACTTGGGCCCGGTGAACTGAATCCCCCTGGGATTGAGGACATACGGCATACGCCAGTCAGAGGCTTCAGGGATCTCGGCGAGCCAGTAGCCCGGCTTCTTCGCGTCGAACTCGGCGCCTTCAGGGTGATGCGTCGGAGATCCGATGGGCAGTTCCAGACCGGCGATGCCGGCCACGTAGGACCCTCCGCGGTCATAGGCGTGCAGGTATCGGCGCTGGCTCTCGGCCTCGGTCGGTGGTCGCGACCAGTCGAAGTCCGATTCGACGTCGCCGATGCCGAACGGCGGTGTCGTCGTCGACGGCGCGAACACCACCGTCCTCCACTCCTGAGGTGACCACTTCTTGGTGCGGGTCTGCAGCATCAGGTCGACAGCGGTCACGCCGGCGTTGATCTTCCAGGGGAACCGCAGCGCATCGGCGAGCAGTTGCAGCCGGCGGGCGAGCTGGGCCGGGGTCGGATCATCTGCCAGTACCGGCATTTCGTCCGGCCCGGCACCCATGCCGGGAACGAGGGCGATCATCACGCCCCGCTTGTCCTCGCGGTACACCCGCGTCCAGGTGCCGAGGCGATGGGCGGTGGGGTCCTCCCCTGCCCCTCCCAGGCTCCATCCTTCGGCGACGGCCAGGGCCACGAAGTCGATGCCCTCGGTCAGTTGGCGCAGCGACTTCGCGCGGTCCCGCCGGCTGATGGCTCCGACGTCGATGCCGAACGCAGCGCAGGCATCTTCGGTGATCCAGATCTGGCCGGGTTCGGCGAACTTCGCAGTCAGCTGGTAACCGATGTGGTGGGTGTAGGCCAGCTCGGCGACCTGGCCGACGTGCACGAGCGGCTCATCGAACTCGATGTGAGAACCGTCGGGAAGCCACAGGCCATCGGTGTGCAGCACCGCCGCGGGCACGCCCCCCTCCGGCGGTGCCTGCTCGACGGCCTCGGCAGCCGGTCGTTTCGACCGCGCCGCCGGTTCCTCGCGCTGTTCGTCGGCCGGCGGCTCGTCGTCGCCTGCGGCCGCTGTCGCGGGCTCTTCCTCGGTGGGAAGAACATCGGCGACAGCGGCCGGCTCTGGTGCCGCGGCCCCGGCGTCGTCGGCCGGCGGGCTGGGCTCGGTTGCGTCTTCGATCATGCCGAGGGCGCCGGTGAGCGCGGCGGCCACTTCGGAGGTGGACTCGGCGAGCAGCACGGCCAGCACAGTCTTGTCGGTCAACTCGACACGTCGTGTGACCGTGAGCCGTCCGAGACGGGCGTGGGTGTCTGCAAGGTCGATTGGCGCGCCGGTTGTGTCGTCACGCCCTGGTGTGTAGAGCATGTCGACGCCGCGGATGTAGACGGGCCAGGACCGGTACTCGCGCGAGATCCGCATCGCGGCACGACGCCCACGGAATCGGGTGTGTGCAGCGATCGCCGCGGTCCAGGCGGGTTGGAAGTGGTGCCTCCAGGCGTCCTCATTCCATAAATCCGGATTGGCCAGGGCGGTGAGGTATTCGGCTGCGGCGGACTCGACCAGATACTGCAGCGCCGATTCGTCACGGAACGTTTCTCGGGCCTCCCGCAGACGGGTCGCCCACGCCTCCAGGACCCGGCCCTGCTGGGGCCAGACGATCGCCTCGTCGACGGCGAGCTGTTCGATGCTCAGCCCGGCGCCGCCGTCGCGGATGTCCTTGGTCAGGCCGTCGAGATCTTCTGTGGTGAGCCACGCCTGGACTGCGTGGTCGGGGCGCATCTGCGGGTGCGGCAGCGGCAACATGTCCGGAAGGTTCAGGCCGTCGCCGGCGGGCAGCGTCGCCCGCCACAGCCCGAAGGGCCGCTTGGGTTCCGCAGCGCTGCGGGCCGCGGCTGCGGCTTCCAGTGACTGGGGTTGGCCGTGCCCCAGGGTGAGCATCCCCGCCGAGGCCAGCTGCGGGCACTGTTGAGTCAGGCACACCAGCTCGTCAGAACGCACGAACTGCTTCTCCACCTCGGCCGATGAGGCACACCAGGTCGGCTGAATTTCGACCTCGGGTTGCACCCATGCCGGCAGTGCGCCTGCGGCGGTAACCACCGCGCCGCGGCGGCCCGTTCGGGCGCGCATGATGTGGTCGCTCAGGACCGCGCCTGACGCCGCAGCGCCCGCCGCAGGCAGTACACCGAGCGCGGTGAACCACTGCTGCAGCCGTCGGCCGAGTTCGGCGGAGTCCTCGGTGACCGCCTGCTGGCCGGCTGCCAGCCATGGCTGAGGCTCGGCGAGCACTTCGACGCAAATTCGTTGCGCGCCGTGGCCACGGCTGAGCATCAGCGTCCGAGTCGGCCTGGCGCTCAGCTCCCACCCTCGGGTCACCAACGGTGCGAGTGCTTGCCCGATCTGGTCGGCGATCTCGACGTCCGCCGCCGCAGGCGCGCCCGCGAGCAGTGCGCATGCCTCACCGACCAGCCATACGCGCGCTGGTTCGGGTCCGCCTTCCCCATCGATCGGAACGGGGCGCAGCCCGCCGCGCTTGTGCGCCCAGTCGATCAGCTTCTCGAGCTTGTCTACCTCGTCGACGGGTCCGGTGAGCCGATCGCCTCCCACGTTGAACGACCCCGCCGCGGTGATGGTCACGACGTGCCGCTCGACTCCCGGCCCGGTCACGACTGATCCCCGTCGGTGGGTCGCGTCGCGAGGTAGGGCCGGATCCGCGCGCTCGCCCCCTGCTGGGTCATACCGAGAACGGCACCGACCTCGGTGTAGGTCGCGCCGGCCGCGATCGCCGCGGCCGCGGCGGGGCGCTCGTCAAGGCCGGCTTTGCGTAGCAGGGCCGCACGGGTGAGCTGGACGCCCTTCGTGTCGGCCGCGTCGCCGCGTTCGACGGCGCGCAGCAGCCGTGTTCGTGCCGCAGGAGTGATCTTGCGCCGAGCGATCCGGCGTAGCCAGACGTCCACCGCCGCCTCCAGCGATGAATCGGCCATTTTTGCGGCGAAGTCATCTGCATCGCGTTGCGCCGCAGCCTGAATCAGCGCGACGGTCGGATCGCCACTGGTCACGCGATCGCCTCCGCCACCTGTGTCCTGAACACGTGGGGATGCTATCGAGCGACCCTGACACGCACAAGCATTGCTTGTGCGTGTCCACAAGTGGCGATTGTGCCGACGGTCAGCGCTCGCGCCGCGAGCAAGGTCCGGCCTACCCATCTTATCGAACGTGTGTTCGACTAAACTGATGCAGGTGGAAGAACGCCGGCCCCCCGGTCCGCATGCGCAGCTACACAGGACTGCACACGGATGGGCCGAACCGCGGCCCGCGCAGTGCAGCGCCTGCGGAGCGAGCCTGGGGCCGCTGAAGGTGCTCGTCGGTGTCGAACAGTGCCGTTGCGGGCGATCGCACCGAACTCATTTCTGCCGCTCGTGCGAGTTCACCCACTACTCACCCCCGCTCGGAGAGGACTGTCTGCTGCTCGCGATGGATGAACGCAACATGCGGGCGCAGCGCGAGCGCGAGCGGCTCGATGAGCCATGACGGAGCCGGACTTCAGTCAGTGGCCACAGTTGGGGCCGTACCGGACCCTGTTCAGAGTCCGTCGACGAGTGTGGGTTGACATGATGCGGGTCTTTCCCGGCCTGGGTGCGTGTTCGCGCCGGCAGGACGAGCTGCCGTTGTTCGTTCGCGGGTCGGGCCTGCGCATGGAGCCATGGATGGAGGGCACACTTCAGGCCTGGCTACGGCGCGCCGACGGTGGGTGGATCGCGTGGGTGTCCGTCCCTGCGACCAGCACCAACGGTGCTGCTCACGTGACGCTGCAGCTATGGGTGGAGCCCACCGCGATCACTCCCGAGCGCCCGTGGTGACTGCTTGTGAACAGCATTTTCCTTGTCCCCAATCGAGGCGTTGTCCGCCGCGGCCAGCAGGTCGAGCACCAGTGCCGAATGTTCGGTGTCCGGTTTGGGTCGCCATTTGGTGGAGCTGCCCGACGGTCGAATGTGCAGCATTCCGGCGGATCGTACCCAGCACCACACCGTGCCCCCAGGCACCTCGATGGCGGCGGCGAGTGCGGGACTAGAGGGGTAATACCAGCGGGTTGATGCCGGTCCGGTGACGTACGGATAAGCGACCCACTCGTCAAATGAGGTGCACTGGTGACACTCACTATCGGGTTACGGTGTTTGCCGTGATGTTGAGAGCAGCAGCCTCGGTCATGAGTGAGCGTCGATCGACGGCGAGCAAACAGTGACACCGTCGGCGGTCCCTCCGCTGGTGGTCTGGCTCGGGGAGGCGATGTATACCTTCGCAGGTGGCAGGGACGTCACCGTGGGACGCAGCGACGATGCCGACATCCGGGTGGAAACTGCAGCGAAGCAGGCCATCTCACGCGTTCATATGATCCTGCGCGCCGAGGGCGGCCAGTGGGTCGCGCACGACAGGAGTCGAAACGGGATCTACCTGGATCGTGCACGCGTGAGCAACGCCGCTATCGACGACGACACACGAATCCACCTCGGCGCACCCGACGGACCAGCGCTGACGTTTCGCATCACGACCGCGCAGATCCGCGTCGCCGACATCGCCCCGCCTTCAACTGGCCCCCTTCGGCCGACGGAGCGTCGCAGTCCCAGTTCTGGTGCCAACAACGTGCCCTCGACGCGCTCGGGACCACTGCAGCCGCCTACGGGCCGCCCGATGCCACCCCAACGGCCGGCACAGGCGTCCCGTCCCGTGCCGCACCCGCCGGCGCCGCGGCCTGGACCGCCTGCTCCTCCCCCACGACCGACCGGGGCCTTCGCTGCCCCGCCACCGCAACGTCCGGTCTCCCAGCCTGTGCATCAACCTGTGCATCAATCGGTTAGCCTCACGCCTGCGCCTCCGCGACGGACGCCTGCACCGCCAGTCAACGAATCAGAATCCGACGTCCTCGCCCGCATGACAGGCGTGGTCAAAAAGGTCCTACCGCAGAAACCATCGACACCGCCAGCAGGTGCCGTAACCATCGGACGGCTCTCCACATCGAGTGTGCGCGTGGATGATTCGCTCGCGTCACGGACACACGCCTACCTCATTGCTGCGCCTACTGGGACCCAACTATTCGATAACGCCAGCGGCAACGGCACCTTCGTCAATGGTGTCCGCGTCACGGCGGTGACACTGCGCCCCGGTGACATCATCACCATCGGCAACACCGACCTGCTCTTCACAGGCGGTACAACCGTCACCCCACGCGTCGACGTGCAGGCAGCGGGCGGAGTCCAAGCCCATCAGCTCGGGTTGACCATCGACGGCCACCACCTGCTGACCAACGTCTCCTTCACCGCTCGGCCCGGCACGCTCACCGCTGTGATCGGGCCGTCCGGCGCCGGCAAATCCACCCTCATCAAGCTGCTCGGCGGCACCACGGCGCCGACGGCAGGACACGTCAGCTTCGACGGCCATGATGTGCACGCCGAATACGCCACGATGCGTTCGCGGATCGGGATGGTTCCCCAGGACGACGTCGTGCACCGTCAACTGACGGTCGATCAGGCGTTGTCCTACGCAGCACAACTACGACTACCGCCCGACACCAGCAAATCCGACCGCCGGGCCGTCGTCGACCGGGTACTCAGCGAGCTCGAACTGACCGAACACCGCTCCAAACGGGTCGACAAACTCTCTGGAGGCCAGCGTAAACGCGCGTCTGTGGCGCTGGAGCTGCTCACCGGGCCGTCGTTGCTCATCCTCGACGAACCCACCTCGGGCCTGGACCCCGCCCTCGATCGCCAAGTCATGTCGATGCTGCGCCGCCTGGCCGATGCCGGCCGCACAGTCATCGTCGTCACCCACTCACTGACCTACCTGAACATGTGCGATCAGGTGCTCCTGCTCGCGCCTGGCGGAAAGACCGCCTACGCCGGTGCGCCGAAGGACATCGGCGCCGCGATGGGCACCACCGACTGGGCCGACATCTTCGCCTGGGTGTCGTCGCGACCCGATGACGCGCACGCGGTCTTCATGGCGCGCAACCCACAAGCAGCTCAGCCCGCGCGAGCGCCGGCCCCCGCCGGCCCAGTGGGCCAACCCGCCCGGACGAGCACCAGCCGACAAATGCTGACCCTCGCGCGCCGCCAGATCCGCCTCGTCCTCGCCGATCGCGGTTACACCCTGTTCCTGGTGCTGCTGCCGTTCATCCTGGGCGCGCTCGCCCTCGTGGTTCCCGGTGATGTCGGCCTCGGCGAAGCCAGTACCAACGGTGGCGCCCCCAACGAACCCACCCAATTGTTGATCCTGGCCAACATTGCGGCGGTGTTCATGGGCACCGCGCTGACCATCCGCGATCTGGTCGGCGAGCGCGTCATTTTCCGCCGCGAACAATCCGTCGGGCTCTCCGCTGGTGCATATCTGGCCGCCAAGATCGTTGTCTATGCCAGCTTCGCCGCGCTGCAGACCGCTGTCGTGACCGCGATTGTCGTGTACGGAAAAGGCGGACCGACCCAAGGCGCGGTCGCGCTGGGCAATCCGGTCGTCGAGCTCTACGCCGCGCTGGCGCTCACAGCGATCGTCTCCGCCGTCTTCGGCCTGCTGTGGTCCTCGCTGGCGCGATCAAGCGAGCAGATCCTGCCCGTCCTTGTCGTCGTCATCATGCTCTCAATCGTGTTCTCAGGCGGCCTGATTCCCGTCACCGCCCGCATCGGCTTGGAGCAGGCCTCCTGGTTTCTGCCCGCCCGGTGGGGGTTTGCAGCGTCGGCTTCGACCATCGACCTGCTCAAGGTGGCACCCCTGATGACCGTCGATGACCCGTTGTGGCACCACGCCACGCGCTGGTGGCTGCTCGACATGGGTGTGCTGCTCCTGCTCGGTGTCGTCGTTGCAGTTCTGGTCTATCGACGCCTGCGTCTACCTACCCAGGATGGCCCAGACGGCACTACCGGAGGCGGTTCCAGGGCCGCTGTAATCGTCATCGCCCTGGTGCTCGTAGCCGGATTCGTCGCAGGGTTGTCCTACCTGACCCGTGGCGGGACCACCCGCCCAGCCGCTGTCGGCCCGCTGGCCGACACCCCGGCTCAAGGTGCGGCGCCCGAGCAGGAGAAGATCACAGACGCCGATCTGCCAGGGCTCCTCCTAGATCCGGCCACCGTGGGTGCGTCGATGCCGGAGCTGGCCGATGCCGATCCCACGACCGAGACCGCCCATCACAGCGCGACTGCCGCTCCGCCGGCGTGCGCCAGTGCGGTATCCGCAGGTGCGGCCGGTGCGTACCCGCCCGGCTTTACCGCCGTCGCCGGCCAGCAGTTGAGCGCCGGTAGCGACTCAAACGCCGGGGTGTCTCAATGGGTAACCGCGTACCCCGATGCCGACGCGGCCGCTGGCGTCCAGGACCGCCAGATCAACGAGTGGCGCAACTGCGCCGGCTCTACGGTGACCTTGACGATGCCCGGGCAACCCGCACGGCAAATCACGGTGGCTGAACCAGAATCCGTCGATGGCGCCTTGGTCGTCACCTATACCGAGTCGGGCCGGTCTTGCCAACACGCGCTGGCCACCGATAGCAATGTCGTCGCCGAGGTGGAAGCTTGTGCTCCAACCGGCGAGGATCACCCTGCTCTTGACCTGTTGACCAAGATCACCGATCAAATCGAGTAGGAGATCGGGGGCGCGGCGACAGACACCGCTAGTCCAATGCCGCCCAAATGAAGAACAGCGGCGAACGTTGGCCGGCAACGGGTTCACGTTGTGTAGAGGGACAAGTGAACATAGACCTCGTCAGCTGCCACGTCACTAACCATGACTTCGCGATTGACGTGCACGCCACCTTCTGTGGTGATCTGGTCCTGAAAGAACACTGGTACAGCGACGGTCGGCGGCAGAGTCTCAGGTGCAGGGTGCTCGGCGGCTGCCCCTGGGAACTGCTGCAGCAGTTCGGCCAGCTGAGTCGTGGTCATGATGAGCGTGAGCTGATAGCGGATATCGCGGCCGGAGTCGCTGCGGACGTCGACGACGTGGGCGCCAGCCGGCAGCGCGACATTACCGAACGCCGCGGCATCTTCTGCAGATACTGACGCGCTGAGATGGGCAGGGTCGAGCGGGTATCCGTTGGCCGCGCACCCCGGCAAGACTCCGAACAACAGCAAACCCATGACAATCCAACGCAACGTGCACGCGTGCGCGTGAGGGTCCCGACAGGTCGTGACAGCGCTGGTGGCGGTTATCCGCATTCGATGAAACTTCCTTCCGGGCTGACGCCTACCTGAAGTGCGAAGTCCTAGCTGCGGTATGTGCCCGGTGGCGGCGGGCTCGCCGACGGCCACCGCTGGCCGTAGTGCTGAGCAGACGGTGCTGGCGGCGGCCACTGGCTCGGCAGCGCGGCACCGGTCCGCTGGTTCGCGGTGGGTGGACCCCACTGCGGCGCGGGGCCGGCTTGTGGCTGCCAGGTCGGCGGCGCCCGATACGGCTGAGCCGTGTACGGCGGGTGGGGCATCTGCGGATGTACGGGAGGCCACCGGGTCTGACCGTATTGGAGGCTGGGCGGCTGGGCCTTCGGCTTTCTGGCCAGCCTGATCAACCAACGCACGATGAAGAACAGGATGACGCCCACGATGAGCAGCCGACCAAGGACGAACCCGATAGCCCGTCCAGGGTTCGATTCATCGGCAAAAGACATCGCCAAATCGGTGATGATCACTGACGCTCCTCCCGGTCCGGCGTGATGACCAGATCTGAGGATAAACCGGGCACGGGTGGTGAGATCGCAGCATTTTCTCGTCGCCAGCCGCCGGTCGGGAGACCGGACCTCGCCAAACTAGTGTCATGAGCTGCCCCAAGCGGCGCTTAGGGTCGATTCGTGAACCGAATCGCAACGATCCTCGCAGCAGCTGCAGCGTTGTCGGCGTGCTCCTCGGATCCGGTCCCAAATCCTGCGGAAACGACCGATCGCCTTGCGGTGATCGCCGGGTTGCGTGCAATTGATGTGTGTGCGCTCTACGGCGCCACGCAGACTGTCGACGGACGGTCGCTCACGGTTCTGGGATTCGGGTCACCGCTCAATTGTGAGGCTACGGTTGATGATTCAGATCGTCCTATTGATGCGACGATCGCTTTGAACATCGGCCCGGCACAGCCAGTCGGCGAGGAGCCCAGTTGGGTTCGGCATGCGGTGATTGACGGAGTGGACGTCAGCATTACCTCCAGTGATGAGCAGCCCGATGCGCCGCCGCGGGAGGACATGGTGGCGTCGTCGTGTGAGTTCGCCGCCAGCTACCCCGACAACGCGCGCCTGACCGTGCGCGTGTCGGCGGATCCTGATGTCGACGGATGCGCGATCGCGCAGTCATTGATGAACACCGCGATGAGTGCCTACAAGCAGCGGCCAAAGATCGGTACGAGCGGACTTCCCTCCACGGTGTTGTCGGGTGCAGATCCGTGTGAACCGGCCGAGCGGCTGCGCGCAACCCGCAAAGTGGATATCTCGCCTGCCGACGTGACTGTCAACAGCTGCATGTTCACCGTCGATGATGAATCGGTCGTCGATGTGTCGTTCTCCTACAAGGACCCGGCGATGCTCGACGTCTCCTTCAGTCAGCTCACCATCGACGGACATCGCGTTGTCGGCGACGACAAGCGCGGAGTGTATGACGTGGTGGTCGGAGAGCCTGTCGACGGCGCGCGCGGTCGGGTTGTACCGCTGGTCAGCGTTGTCGGATCAGCGGGCAGTAATGAGCTCGTCTTGGATGTCGCACTGGCGGTCGCTGAAATGTTCTGATCGCCGATGACCGTGCCGGTGCGCATTCATAGCTATGGACTGTTGCTGTCGAACCGGAGCCTGATGGCTGGTTTCACCTACTACCGGGTGCCGGCCCGTTCGCCGATTCGCTGCTCACCAGCGGTGACAAGCACCCGGTGGGGCGTTCTGACGACCATTAGACACGTTGAAAACTAGTGCGTTCAGCTGCACTGCGCAGCGGTTAGGTTAATAGGGAGTCGTTGCCAGGCAGCGATGTTGGGGGCGCCGCGGACGAGCCGGGTGCTGACAGAAAGCGAGATAGTTGTATGAAGCTCCGATTCGGTACAGTGCTGGCAGTGACGGCCGCGGCGGTCGTCGCCCTGGCCGGCTGCAGCAGTGAACCCACTTCGAGTGAATCCTCGGTGGACGCCGCCGCGCTGGTCCAGCAGTCCTCGGAAGCCATGCAAGGTCTGACCGGTGCGCATTTCGTCGTGACCGCCGAGGGCAAGATCCCGAACCTGAAGGTCACAAAGCTTGAGGCCGATGTGGCGTCCAAGCCCGCGGTTGCTGCGGAAGGCACGGCGACCGTGCAGGTTGGTCAGCAGACCCAAGAGGCCAAGCTGATTTTCGCCGACGGCAAGCTGTACTCCGATATCGCCGAGCCCGGCCAGTGGATCGACTACGGCGAAGGCAGCTCGATCTACAACCTGTCGGTGCTGCTCGACCCCCAGCAGGGTCTGGCCAACGCCCTGGCCAAGCTGCAGGACCCCAAGGTCGAGGGCACCGAAGACATTGACGGGACCGCCACGACGAAGATCACCGGAACGGCCTCGACCAATGCCGTCGCCGAACTCGCCGGTGCCAAGAAGGCACCCGAAAAGGAACAGACGGTTCCGATGACGGTCTGGATCGCCGACGATGATCCGCACTACCTCGTGCGAGCCGAGATCACCCCCGTGCCGGACACCAAGATCACGATGACGCTGTCGGACTTCGGCAAACAGGTCAACGTCTCCAAGCCGATCTGAACAATTTCGTAGCCGAGCAACCCATCACCCATCACGTCTTTGGCCCATAAACGGTGCCCACGAAAGGATTTCACGCTATGACATCGATCAGTTCGCGCCGGGTGGCGGTGGTCGCCGCCGGCGTTGTCGCCGCCTCGGCGCTGGCCACGGTCGTCGGCCCCCAGGCCGGCGCTGCCCGGTACTACGGCGCCATCGCCTACGCCACCAACGGAGCAGGCGCTTCGGTCTGGAGCTACCCCTCTCGCGCCGACGCCGAGGACGCCGCCTTGGACTACTGCGGATACAGCACCTGCAAGGTGCTGGTCACGTTCAGCGAGTGCGGCGCGGTCGCCTTCGATGGCGACACACTGCAGGGCGGCTCCGGATCCTCGCTGTTCGCGGCGATCAATGACGCCAAGAGCCGGCTGCCCGGCAGCTGGGTGGAGTCCTGGGCCTGCAACTAGGTCGTTTCATCCGATGACAAGAGTGCCCCCGGCGGCCCCTCTGGCCGGGGGCACTCTCGTCGCCGCCGCGATGGTTGACCTGCTGGCGGTCGAACTAGAAGTGAGAGGGTGGTGCGATGACGCAGAGCGGTTTTCCGGCTGGCTGGTATCAAGACCCCATGTCGTCTGGGGCGCTGCGGTGGTGGGACGGTCAGCGCTGGACCGAGCACTACAGGCCTGCCGCGGCCGCCCCTTACCAGGGCGCTCCGAGTTTTCACACGACAATGGGCGGTTACGGTCCGGTGCCACCAAAGGGTGCGGTGACTTCTGGATTTGGCGTCAAAAGGGTGGCCGCGATCATTGCGCTGGTGCTGGTTGTCCCGATCGTCGGATTCTTCGTTGCCGGAATGTTCACCGGCGGTGGCGAAAAGAACGCGGATTACCAACAGGGTTACCAGATTGGTCTTGACGATGCAGTGGGTACGGTGCGCACCCTGGGCGGTTCCGCTGAAGACGCATGCCGGATGCACGTCACGACCGAGGTCGGTATCGCAGATAGCAATTCGCGCCGCGCGAAGGACATGCGGCGTGGCTGCGTGCAAGCCGTCCGCGATGAGTTGACAGGCAGCTGATCTGGCTGCGGAAGCGGCCATTCATGTCCGCTCCCGCCCCTTTGCTGAGATCGCTTGCGATAGCAGGTTTTTGGTGCGAGGTCTGTGGTTCACGTCGGAATACACTGGACCTCATGGGGGTTGTTACCAGCTTGGTCCAAGCGACCGCTGAACAGTTAGATGGCTTCGTTTCCGAACCCGCTGCGATACAGGACTTTTTGTGGCGCACACCGCGGCCGCCTTCGGCCTATCTGGATAAGTCTGTCGAGGCGATCCAGGCGGTGCTCGACGCGTCCTTGGTGGTGGTGTCGATTGCGCCTCAGCGGATGCCCGGTCAGCCGATAGTCGACGCTGGGGGCGGGGTTTACTTCGCCCTGTATCCAGATGTCCTGCGGTCGATGACAGGTGCGTTAGCCCCTGTATCGCGGGAGGTGCTGGCTGCCAAGCTCGGGGACGGTAACCGCGACTATGTGCTCGCCAACTACGACACGCTGTCGGCCTTCCTTGTTCAGGCCGTCCATGACGGAGTGGGCGCGATCATGAGCCACAACTGACGGGTGTAGCTATCGGGCCGCTTTCACCTCGGCGGCGATCGCGCACGCGGCGCGGATCTGACTTGCGGAGTACATCCAACCCTGCGCTGTCCACGTTCGCGGAACCAGCTGAACGATCACGGGCTGCGGCAACCCGCATTCACGCGCGACGTCGGCAATGGTGAACACCGGCTTGTGATCGTCGGCGGCCCGGCTCGCGGCGAGTCGCAGATTGGTCTGCCCACGACGATGACCCACCCGTCCAAGAATACGGCCCCGCTGGCGCACCTGTAGCTGCGTCAGAGCGATGCCGCTGCGGTGCGCTCTGGCGGGCGCAGTCGCTGCTGGTGAAGTTTGGCCAGGTCGTCCAGAATGCCCAACACGCCCTCAGGGTCGGGCAGTACATCTTTCGCCGCGGCCAGTCGGGTCCGTATGTCGGCGAGGGTGCGTTCCAGCTGCGGGGCTTGTACGCCGGTGTGGGGAGCGTGCGCAGGCAGCGTCGTGAACTGCTGCGCGACGTCGCAGAGGGCCCGGCTTGTGACCTTCACCAACAGGTGGCGTCGAGCAACCGGCGTAATGCGTTCGGTGGCTTCGTCTGTGGCGCGGGCCTCGGGGTTGGCCGGTCGGTAGTGGAAGGTGACCGGCACTCCATGGGGAGCTCCCAGGTGAATCGTCATCCCATCGTCGATCACGATGTCATTGAGGATGCGATGACCGTCGACGTAGACGCCGTTTCGGCTTTCGAAGTCCACGAGTTGCCAGCGCGCTCCGGGCAGGAGCCGTACATGTAACCGCGAGACCGCGGGGTGATCGACGCGGACATGGCCGGCGGGGGCTTCCCGACCCAGGATGAACTCGCCCTCGGCGGCTCGCCGCACAACGGTGACGCCGCCGACGGTCACCTGCAGGTCGAAGGGCCGCGTCGCCGGCGGGAAAGGCATGTCCACAGATTCCTCTTCCTGCCTCAAGCCTTCGATGTGAAATGCAGCATCGAAACGACTATCAACAACTATAAGTGTAGCGCGGCGGTCCTCATGCCTTCAATCGGCGCCTTTGATCTGATGCGGGCCGCGGCCGGGCCCTTGGTACCGCCTGCCAGCCAAAAAACCTATTGAACAGCAAATCTACGGCCGCTTGGAAACGCGAGGGGCCCGTCGGCATAGGTATGGACCGGGGTTGAGCTTGCTTCGATACTTCGACTTGTGCCGTAGCGTCGCTACGGTTATAGTCGTAGCATCGCAACGGTTTGAATCGAAGGAGCCTCCCATGAACGCCACTGCCACCCAGAACACGATCCGCGGCCGCAGCAAGGTCGTGCGCCATACACGCACCGGTGCCCGCGGCCCCGTGGTGCGACTGGCCACCGCCTCGGTGCTGGCGGGGCTCGCGGTGACCGCCGCGGCCGGTACCGCCGCTGCGGCCCCGGCCGCTCCGCTGCCGGCGTTCACCGATGGTTCGGCCGGGTTGGCCGAGCTTCTGCTCAGTGGCCGTGAGGCCGCCAACGTGCTGGGGTCCGACAGGTTGACCGAGCAGCGCACGGCCTACCGACTCGGCAACACCAGCGGCTCGATCCAGCCCTCGATCTGTGTGCCGGCGGCCAAGCCCGCCCAGGCGATCGCTTATGTGACCGCCGAGCCCGTCGAAGTGGCGGTCAAGGTCCTCACCGACGGCGGCAACAGCGAGCAGGGCCTGGTCGAAGCGGTCGTCGAGCTGCCCAGCAAGCCCGACGCGCTCGCTCAGATGAAAGCCATTGCCGACAACTGGGCTGACTGCGGCGGCCTGACGCTCACCCAGCAGTCCCAGAGCTCCGAGGACTCTTTCCAGTGGAAGCTCGGCAAGCCGATGATCAATAAAGAACGCAGCATCGTGACCCTGAGCCAGACCGCACTCGACGGCAGCGGCATCACCTGTGAACGCGCGATCGGTGCTCACCGCGCCATCCTCGTCGACGTCCTGGCCTGCACCCACGGCGACGCCACCGGCCAAGGACTGGCGGCGGTCAAAGCGATCGGCGCCAAGGCCGATACCTCCCCGGTGTGACAGAAGATCACCGTGCCCGCGCGCCCCTCGCGGTGAGCCTTGAGCCCGCGAGGGGCCGCACCCTGCCCCGCCCACCACACCCCTTCAGGAGTTCACCCGATGACCGAGATCCTGTTCAAGATCGTCATCGTGATCAGCGCGCCCGTCATCGTCGCGGCAGCCGTACTCATCCACAAGGCTGTTTTCTGGAACGATGACGAGGCCAAGGACGCGCGCACCCCGCCCTATTGCGGCACCCGGCCAGGTCCGAACGCCGCGGGTGCTACTCACGCGACGCCCGGAAACGCCACCTGGGCGGCCAGCAATCTTGCGAGCACCCCTGCTCACCGCGTCCGGACACGCAATGATGCAATGACTACACGCCACGACAGCGTCAACGAGGTCATACCGGGGGGAACCTTGACCAGCGCCAACGCCTTCACTGCCCGTCTCGCCGCGCAGCTGGGCCCTGCTGCCAGGTGGCGTCGATGACCCACAACAGCGACGGCGAGTACACCCGCCCCTACACCCCGCCCACCCCGCCGCCGCCCAGCCCGTGGCCGGCTCACGCCGCGGGACCCGTCCCGAACTGGACCACACCGGCGGCCGCGCCGACCGCGCCGGCGAAACGACACGGCATGCGATGGGCTGCAGCGGGGATTGCTGCCGTTGCCGTCATCGGGGGCGCCGGCTGGGCCGGCCTCACCATGAGCCAAGACGCGCCCGCATCGCAGTCCTCGACGGCCGCCTCGGCCGAACGCGACGACACCTCAGGCGCAGACAGCCCCGACGCCGAGCGCGAACCCGTCGGTGGCGGAGACACGAACAGCGAGGACACCGAGACGCCGGACACCACCGCCGTGGGGTCCCCGCAGGGCGACGAGGCCTTGGTGCCTACCGAGGAACTGCCGAATCTGCTGCTAAGCGGAACCACACTGGCCGACCTCCTGGTGTTCGATGACCTGGTCCAGGTCGCCAACGAGACAGTGCTCTACACCGCGGCCAGCACTGATCGCCCCGAATGTGGAGGCGTCATCAACCCCGCGATGCCGGACGCTTACAGAGGAGCGCCGTTCAAAGCGATACGCCTGCACGAGTACCACGACACTTGGGGCGACATCTACGAAATCGGTGTCACCGAGGCGGTCGTCGAGTTTCCCGACGAGCAGTCCGCGCGCGCCTTCGTCACCACCGAGGCCGGGCGCTGGCAGAAATGCAAATACGATCCGGTCAGGTTGCTGTCCAACGGGACTTCATCGTGGTCTCGGACGATCCTGACGCCTGAACTCAACGCAGGGGTACTCACCGTTTCCACGATGTCCATCGAACACTCGGGCCTGGGTTGTCAGCGAGGCTTGTCCTCGCGCAGCAACATCGTCATCGACGTACAGATCTGTGAGCCCGGCGGCACGTCCCAAGCCCCGCAACTGATCTCCGCGATCGCCGACCGTATTCCCAACTCCTGAAGGTAAGGCTGAATTTCTATGAGCAGATACGACGACGAGCGCGACGCCGAGCAGACCACCGATTGGCCCTCACGCTTCCCGACTGGCGGCCCTGCCGATGACGACGGCGGCGCCACCAGCGTGGTACCCCGCATGCCCTATCCCACTCCCCCGCAACCGCCGGCCGGTCCGCCGCCTCCCCCCGCTGCGCAACCGCCGATGTCCCCGCCGCCGATGTCTCCGCCGCAGACCGGCTCCACCCTGAGCTGGCCGGCACAGACTGCCGGTGGTGGGTGGGTGCCACCTGTGCCGCCGGGGCAGTACCCGCCCGGGTATCCGGTCTCCCCCGCACCGACACCGGCGCCCGCGAGCAAGGGGCCACGCTGGCCGCTCATCGGCGCCGCGATCGTGGTCGTCATCGCCCTGGCCGCCGGAGCCTTCCTCTACATGCGAGGCCAAGGTTCTGACAGCACCGAAACTGCAAGCGCAACAGACACATCGGAATCCACGCCGGAGCAGGACGCCGGGTCGGACTCCGAATCGGGTTCGGAGTCGGAGTCCGGGTCGGATCAGCCGACGACGGACGCGGAGGCGACCTCGGCGCAGCCCTCACCGTCCTCCGAGCCGTCTGCCGACGCAGGGCTGATCAATCCAGCCGAGCTGTCCGGGCTTTTGGCCTCGGTCGAGGAGGTCAGCCAGATCGCCGACAACACCACCATGATCCCCCGCCAGACGTTCACCGAGCCGTTCGGCGATACGACCGTAGATCCGGCGAACTGCACCGGCGCAGTGATGCCGGGCGTGGACACCGTCTACAACGGTTCCGGATTCACCGGCTTCGCCGGGCAGGTGCTCTCCGATGCCGCCGAAGAGAACAAGGTGCTGCAGTCGATCATCTCGTTCCCGTCCGAATCCGATGCCAAGGCCTTCTACGACCGCCAGCTCAACGCCTGGAAAGACTGCAAATACGCCGACGTCACGGTCAGTGTCGGCGGCAGCAACGCCGAGGGGACGCTCAACGTTGCCGCCGAAGCCGACGGCACGGCCAAGGTGTTCATCTTCCCGCCGGGGGGCAGCGCCGGACGCCAGTGCGAGCACGCCATGACACCGCGCAAGAACGTGATCGTCGACGTTCGGGTGTGCAAGCCCAGCGTGGGAAGTGCCGGGTGGTCGTTGGCCCGCAACATCGGCCAAAAGATCACCGGCGAACGCTGAGCACCCCTACCGCGTCAGGCGTCGAAAGAACGCCAGAGCACTAACGTCACTGGTCCGGATTAGCCGGACCGGCGACAACAGCCCACAGGCTGTCCTCGCCCGCCGAACCAACCCTTCGGCAACTCTCGACCTCGCATACCCGGAAACGGCCGTCTAGCGGGCCTTCTCGCGCCTGACTGCCATACCTCGAAAGGGCATCCTCATGACCGACCAGTTTCCCTACCCCGGACCCACCGGTGGACAGCCTGAACCACAGACACCCAACGGATACGGCGTCACCCCGCCGCCGCCCGTCGGCGCGTACTCGGCTGGCTACCCCTACAGCTACAGCCAGCAGCCGCAGAACTGGCCGCCGGCATACCCTGCCGCGCCGAAGAAGGGAATGCGCACCGGCACGATCGTCGGGCTGGTGCTCGGCCTGGCCGCACTCGCTTTCGCTGCGATGTTCATCGCGCCTTTCCTACTGCTCAAATGGGCCACGTCAGGAGTAGACGACTCGATCGACAACCTCACAGGCGGGAAGACCGAGCAGATCCTGGCCGATCAGCTCGACGTGACCATCGGAGAGTTCACTGTCGAGAACAACGGCTCCTATGTCGACACCAGCCTGGAAGTCACCTTCTACAACAAGGGAGACGAGCGCGAGACGTTCCGCGTCGAGATCGAGGCGGTCAACAGCGACGGCGATCGAATCGAGACCGACTACATCTCAGTCGAACACCTCGACGCCGGCCAAACGTCCACCGAAGTTGTGTTCGACGTAGTCGACGAGAATATCGTCGATGAACTGGAATCAGCGGAGTTCCGCGTCATTTCGGTCTCCACATCCTGACCTAAGGTTGCTCCCCGCGGGCTTGGCTCACATAATCGGCCAGTCGAAGCTCACCGCGACCCCGCAGCACGCCCTCAACCTCATCTGGCCGGCACTGCAGACTTTTGCCCAAGGCCGCAACGGGATCGCGGGGCTTTCGACCCAACAACGCGGGCAAGCTGTCCGACGGCGATGTCTCTGCCGGGATCCGGACCGCGTCGAGAGAATTGTTGTCCAGCCCGAACACCAGGACAAGCGTGTCTCCAATGTCAGCCTCACGTGCATGTGCGAGACGGCGCAGAGACCCCAGCCCCACGCCATTGGTCGTGGCTACCCGATAATACAGCTTGACACTGCCAAGAGGGCCGCTGAAGATGCGCTCCTGTCCTGGCCCGATTCCCAGGGCGGCGGCGAACGCAGGAATCGTGGTTTGACCCGAACCCCGGGTCACCTCGGCGTTCACAGCGACCGCCAATCGGATCTGCTTAGGGCCGTTGCGGAATGCCCCTCGCACCGAATTAAGAGGACCGCTGCGGCGCATCGGATCTGATGGAGTGCGACGCCGTACAACTTTGTCCCTGGTGAAGAAAGCCAGCGAGTGCGCATAGCTATGGACAGACCGTGCCGAGATGTCGGGGAAACGTTGCACCAGATCCCGTTTGAGGTCATCGAGATGAATCTTCCCGCCCGCGGCATCAATCGCAGCGCCGATCTCGTCAACGATCCCGCGGTATTCCGGCATCCCCCAATCCCGCAGCCCCCAAGTGGTTCTGGTGATGCGTTGGAACTGGCGGTGGTCCGATAATGCGGTCCCGACCGAGCCGAGCGTCGGCGCACCGGGCTGCAGCGCGGCGTGGATAGCGTCGGCGCGCATCGGGGCGTGGTGGGCATGCAAGACCGCTTCAACGTTGATCGAAGTAAGTTCTCCCCAACGGACATACACAGACCCGAACCGCCGCACAGATGCCTGCGAGTGCAGATAGGCGGTAATGGCTTCGGCCCGCATTCCTGAACCTTCCAGGGCGCCGCGCAATTCGACAACGGTGGGCGCTGGACTGGAGGCGAATGCTGCAGCAAGAGCGTCAGCGGCCGCCTGCTTTCCACCAGGCTCGACGGTTTCCCACCAATCCCCGCGGCGGGCATAGGGGCCAGCGACATGCAAGATCACCTGCGCCTCCGTCCCGCCGGGGTCAAGCCCGAGAGCGGCAAGTTCGGCGGCGACCACGGCATCGGGGGCGTAGGAGCCTACGCTCTCGCGCAACGTTGCGGCATGCTCGGACACTTCGGCGTGCGTGGGAGCGGCGAGCAGCTCGGCGAAACGCGCTCGGGCTCTGGGCACGTAGCGACTGAGATAGCCGGGATAGACCCCTAATTCGGCGGACACGGCTTCTTTCGTCGGCGGCTGATCCGGCCACACCCGTCCGGCCAGCATCCCGCGGTCCAGGTCGGACAGCTCACCTAGCAGCGCTGCGATGGCCGCAGGCGCGCCTATGCGGGTCAAGCCAGCCGCGGCGCGCGAATCCGCGACCGCAGCCACCCCCGCTTCCAGCAGCGCGACCATCGTGGCATCACCGGCCATCCGACAGGTCATCAACTCGGCGATGCTGCGCTCACCTATCTCGGCCCAGGTGGTGTGCTCAGCCGCGAACGCAGTGTGCACGCGTTTAGGTAGGCGCGCGTACGGAACCCGCAGGTGCCCTACCTCGTCGAGACCCTCGATCAGCTCACGGACCGCGGTGCAGTCGCGCTGGGCGACCAACGCAGCCCAGTCAGGTTGCGCGGATATGTTCATCGGCGTCCGACGGCTTCGCGGCGGCTTAGCCATGGTGTGCACCGTCAGCGGATCGACACTCAAACAGGTCAGGGAACACGACTCGCGAGTTCGGGTACAAACGTCGCATCCAGGAACTGGGTCGCCAGGGCGCCGCCGGGTTCGGCGAGCGCAGCGATGACATCGGGGTCATCGACAATTACCATCGCGCCGCGATAGGCCGACAACTCCCGGGGTAGACCGGCCGCGCCGCCGCCGCCGGCGGTGGTGTCGGTACGCACCACCACCATGATGTCGGTGTCGATGAGATAGAGCTTGACCATGTCGGTTACCGGCCTGGTGACAGTCAGGTCGGTGCTTTGGCGTTGCAGCTTGTTGCTGTAGCTCAATCCCAGCGAGGTCAGAAAGTCTGCGGCATTCGACGGTGCCAGCGTCTCGGAGACCCCGCTATCGGTGACGTTGACGACCGAGACGGTCTTGCCGACAACCTTGGCGTTCTGATTTCTCAGGTCGGTCTGCTGGGCTGCGATGGTGCTGATCAGCTGGGTGGCTTGCCCTTCACGGCCGACGATCTCGCCCACCCACTGCAGCTGGGTCTGCCAGTTCCAGACCTGCTCATCATCTTTGGGGCGAGTCACGGTCGGCGCGATCTCCTCCAACTTCTGATAGGTGGCGTCGTCGAGGTCCCCGGTGGCGACAATGACATCCGGTTTGGCGGCCGCCACGGCGTTGGTGTCGACAAACTGCATCACCGCCGGGTCGCCGGTGAGCTCGTCGCGCAGGTATCCCGGCAGAGGCCCACCCGGAGACAACACCGCCACCGGCTGCAGGCCGAGTGCGAGGACCGCATCGGCGTCGCCGGGCCCAACGGCTGCGACCGCTCGGGGGTTGGCGATGACTTCAGCGGTGCCCCGGGCATGCTCGACCATGCGGGGATCACCGGTTCCTCCGCCCGGTCCACCGGTGATCAGAACGCCGGCGACGATGGCGACGACCGCTATGACGGCGACAATGCCGGTTGCGATCAGGAGCCGGCGTTTGGGCGTGGCCTTCTTCGGCGCGACATCAAGGTCGGCGAACGACCGCGCCGCAGACGGTGGAGGAGGCCCCGGCGGCGCGCCGGTCTGGCGTGGCTGAGTCTGGGCGTGGGAACCGCTGAAGTATCCACTGGGGTACGGTGCCGGCCCACTCTGGGTACTGGGTGGCCGTGGCGGGGTGCTATGCCCCGGCACCGGCGGGCGGTGCTGCGCCGGCGGTGGGCTGGTCGACCACTCCTGGGTGATCGTGGAGCGCGGGATCGCCGTCGTTGCATCGGCGATCGCCGCGGTGGCCGCGGCCGCCAACTCGCGCGCGCTCTGGTAGCGGGTGGCCGGATCCTTGGCCATGGCTTTGGCGATCACATCATCGAGCGCGCGCGGCAGGCCGGGCACCAGGTCGGTGACCCTCGGCGGCGGCGAGGTCATGTGCGCCGCAGCCATGGCCGCTAGCCCGCCGGGAAGACCCGCGAACGGCGCCTTGTTGGTGAGCATCCGAAACAGGCTGCAACCGAGGGAGTAGATATCGGAGCGGTGATCGACGTCAATGCCAGTCAATGCTTCGGGTGCGGCATAGGCCACTGAGGCCATCACCGTGCCGTCGGTGGTCAGGTGCCCGGCGTCGTCGAGTGCCCGCGCGATACCGAAATCGGCGAGAAACACCCGCTCCTCATCGGAGGCGTGCTCGGCCGGCGAGATGAGAAAGTTCGCCGGTTTGATGTCGCGGTGCAGGATGCCGCGGCGGTGCGCGAAGTCCAGGGCTTTGGCGACCTCGGTGACAATATGCGCCGCGCGCGGCGCGGTCATCGTGCCGGCGCGCAGCTCGCGGTCGGCGTCGGTGCCAGGCACGTACTGCATGGCAATCCACAACTGGCCCTGTTCGGTTTCCCCTCGCGCGTAGACCGCGACGATGTTGGGGTGATCCAGGGTGGCCGCGACATCAGCTTCGCGTTGGAATCGGGCGCGGAACTGGTCGTCGCGGGAGAACTCGGCGCTGAGAATCTTCAGCGCGTCGCTGCGCGGCAGACTGGGGTTGGCGGCGCGATACACCGTGCCCATGCCGCCAGAACCCAGAACGGATTCGATGGTGTAGCCACCGACGTTATCACCGGTTTCTAAAGCCATTGTTGCCCTTTAGGTTCCGACAAGCAGCAGATACTGAGCCGCGAGTTGTTGTGTGGCGTCAAAATCCTGCTGCGATCCCGAGGTGATCGTCCAGCGCCCCGCTGTTCCTACGCACCGATAGTTGCGGCCGGCGACCGGGGCGGTGACCTCATTGACGAAGCACTTAGCTTCGGGCATGCCCGGAACTGACGGGCCGGGTTGGGCATCGGTGACCAAGGCCGCGATATTGTCGGCGAGCTGCTTGGCCGCCGCCTCATCGCGGGTCTGGTACACCCAGGTCTTGCTGACCGCAGCGGCATCCACACCAGCGTCGGTGTAGAACTCACTGGCGCGGATGGGACTACCCTGGAAGTGCAGAATGCCGTACGGGCCGTACACACCGCGCGTCACCACCGCTCCGTCGGCGGGCAAGGTCCTGACCATCAGATTGGTGGGGTCGAGGTCCATGGTGGCGAACTCATCGGGGCTCACGGGTGTGAATCCGTCGATGCGCCCCTTCTGTAGGTCAAGCGTTCTGGCCACCAGCGCGACGCCGGCCTCAGCCGATTCCGGTGAGCGGGCTTCCTGGTAGAGCAGGTACGGGCCGTGCGCGGTGAAGCTGGTGATGGCGATCCGGTCATCTTCCAGTGTGGTGCGTGAGGCGAAGGTGCCCTCGTGTCCTGGAATAGGAAGAGCCTGCATCGCCGTCGCATTACCGAATGCAGTGAGCTGAGTGTGTATTTCGTACGCCGCAGCTTCGGCGTCGGCCTGCGTCGGGAACCGCAGCACCATGTTCTGCAGGGAGGTCAGCGAGTCGGCATCGTTGTTGCGGCTGGTGCCGAAACCGTTAATGAACTTGCGCGCGGCGGCGACCTCTGACGTCGGCGCGACCGCGACCTTATCGACGTCCTCGGCGTTTTTGATGACCAACGTGCCAAACGGTGACTGCGCAACCAGCGAGGGATCGACCTCCCAGGGCCCCACCACGAACTCGGCCATCCGTTGTGCCTCGACCACCACCGCCGCTTGAGCCGAGGGCGCCGGTTTGGCCTGCGGCTGGGTGGGGTAGTTTCCCGGCTCCAGCTGTGCGACGTCGACACCGGAGGCCGCGGCCGCCGACGTCGTGGTCGTTTCCGGTGCCGCGGCGGGCTCCTCCTGGCCCTGGCAACCAGCCAGGAACGCCACTGCAGCCACCACCGCGCTGACACGAAGACCTGTTGATGCCATTTCTCTCCCCCTGGATGCGTTCTATTCCGCCGTCAACATGATGTACTGCGCCGCCATTTGCTGATGTGCATCGGGCAGCTGCGCGCTGAACACGTCAAACACGTACCGCTCGGCGGCCGAAGTGCACGAGAAACCTTGATCGGCAACCTTGATGCAATGACTGCCCGGCATGTTGGGCACCGGGTCAGCGGCTGATCCGGTGGCCTTCAGCAGCTCAATCGACGCTGCCACCAGTTGCTGGGCAGCGGCCTCGTCGCGGGTCTGGTACACCCAGTCCGCGGCGTGCACGACCACATCGACCCCGGCGTCGGAAAACTTCGCACCGGTGTGGACAGGATCGCTTTGGTAATGCAACGCTGCGTGCGCGCCGAAGGTGGCGTTGTTGTTGACGTTGATATCGGTGCTCACGACCGGTAGCGCCTTGGCCAGCAGACCGCTGGCATCGCGCGGCAAAGTCGGGAACTGCGCCGGATCTGTGGCGACGAACTCGTCGATACGAGGGCCTTGTAGGTCAAGGGTCCTCGACACCAAAGCTGCTGCGGCGTCGGAACTTTCGGTGGACTGCGCGCGCTGCATCAGCACATACGGGCCGTGCGCGGTGAACGCGTTGACCGCATGCCAGGTGGCCTCGGTGCCGTACTCGGGATAGGAGTGCGTCAACGCATTGGCCTGCGGGTGCCCGGGGATCGCGATACGGGTGAGTGTCACCGGAGGTGTGAGCTCTACCGGATTGTCCTGCGCTGCTTGTGCCATCGCCGCTGCGGCAGCGGTCGCCGACTGCGGATCAGCCATCCGCAGCACCACGTTGAACAACACCTTCTGGCCCTTCACCTGACGCGAGGTCGCAAAGCCGTTGACATAGTTGTGTTGGCCCGCGGCCTCGGCCACTTCGGACACCGTGATGGCTTGCAATACCGAGGGATCACCTTTGAGAGGCATCGCCCCCGGCGACATCCCAAACGGGTTGGCTTCGACCAGTGCGGGATCAACGTCCCACGGCCCGACCACGAAGTCGGCCATACGGACCGCCTCCAGCAACGCCCCGGCGGCCGGAACTTCCGCCGCCCCCATGGGGTCCAGCGGTTCGGTCGAATAATTGCCGGGGTCCAGCAACGCAACGTCGACCGTGTCCGGCGCAGGCCCCGCAGCCTGTTGGGCGGTGCCATCGACGGCGTTGCTGCACCCCGCCAGGCACACCGCGATAACCACCAGCGCAGGCACGTACGCCGAGCGCAGCGCCGAGATCACTGCAGTGCCGCCAGCAGCCGGTTTAACACGCCGGCCTGTGTGTCAGGCACCGCAGTGCCCGACTCGGCGGCCGTGACATCATGCGGGCTGATCCCCACCATGGCTGCGGCCTCCTCCACCGTCAGTTCTGCGCGATGCCGTGCAGCGAACACGCGCTGCCCGATCGTCGCATGAGGCGATGCTGCTGCATGCAGCATGAGGTCCCGGCGCGCCCGACGCACCGCGCTCAACTCTCGGAAGATGTCTTGCGCGCCGGCTGCACCTCGGGACGCATTCGATGCGGCTGACTCCAGGCGCCCCAGATCGGCAAGCAATCCCGCCGCGGCGGACTGGAACCCCGGATCCGTGACCGCGGGGAGGGCAGCAACCTGCGATCTGATGTTGGACAGGGCCACGGCGATGGTCTCGGCCATGTAGCGAGATTCCACGGCGGTGGTCTCCCCCGCGCCGAGCATGACCGTGCGTTCCCCGTCGTCGGCCGGCGGCGCGGCTGCAACCGCCGTGGTCTGTGCGCCGCGCTGCAGTTCCCCGGCATGCTGGCGGCGCAGGCTTTCGATCCGGCCGGGCGGCCAGCCCAGCGCTTCCTCAAGCTTCTCGCGGGTTTTGGCTCGCGGCCAGCTGCGCCCCTTCTCGAACGCGATCAGGGTGCCTGCGTTGATGATCTGGTTAGCCGCCAAAGTGCGCTGGGAGATGTCCAGCTCGCTGCGTCGCGCGGCGACCTGGGCGCCGACGTAGACCAGACTCGGATCCAGGCTGCTGAAATGCACTTGGATACCTACGTGCGGGTGCCCCAGGACGGTGGTGAGTCCGTCTTCCGGGATCTCGAACTCGTCGGTGAGCTGGCGGCCGTCGACAAACACGCCATTTCGACCTTTCGGGACGCCGAACCAGGCCCCCGACCGGGCGTAAACGACTAGGTGCTCGCGAGATACCCGGCCATCAGAGATGGCGATCTTCGGTCCCGGCGATCCTGGCTCGACTCGACCGATGACCACGGGGGAATCTGCAGCTTCCACCCGGTGGCTGTCTTGGCCGACGCGAATGGTCAACGTCGGCGCGGATTCGGAAGCCGAACCGTCGGGGGTGTGGGGTGCTGCACTCACACCGACAATCGTAGCATTGCTACGATTACTGGTGCGAGACACTTGCGAAGGTGAAGCGCTTCATTTCATAGGTGACGCCTACCCGGCAAAACTGCCGCGTAGAGCGCCCCGGACCGGCACTAGCGTAGGCAATGCACATCATCTGACGGAGGGAACGCAGCATGGATGACGACGGCGAAGTCACCCGGAAGGTCACCGGCTCGGCACCATCGGGGTTTGATCTCGACACAACGCAGGTGGTCCCGAAGACCGCACCAACAACCTCTTCGGAACCGACCCGGGCACCGTCGGACGCGCCCAATTCCGCCGATGACGACCGAACAATGCAGGTCGCACCGACCCCAAACCCAGCGCGGCAAGCGCCCCCGCCTCCCCCACCACCGCCGCCCCACCCGGCGCAGCGGCCCCTGAGTGCTCCGGGCCAGTACGCACCCCCGCCACCACCGTCCGGGACCAACACAGGCCCCAGTGCTCCGCCGCCGACCGGTGCCAACCCATCACAGTTCGGGGGACACGGGGCGCCACACACTCCCCCGCCGGCCAACCCGGGGTACCCGCGCCCGTCCAACCACGGGCACCCCCCGCCACCGCCGCCTGGAGCTCAGTACCCGCCGCCTCCCGGGCCTTCCCAACCCGGCGTTCCGCCGTACCCGCCTCCGGGGCAGCCTTACCCGGGGCCCTACCCGCCACCGGGACCCAGTCCAGCTGCTGGACAAAACCCAATGGATGCCGCTAATGCGCTGCTGGCCAAGGGCAATTCGTTCCTCACCCGCCTGATGTATCGCGGAGTACGCGGCGAGCTCATCCAACAGCCGTGGTTTCAGAGCATCCGCCAACAATCAGCGGACCCGTTCGTCTACATCACCTTTGGTATCGGCGTCCTGCTGGTGCTCATCATGGGCATGCTGCCCGGCCTGGTCGGCATCGTCATCACACTTGGCATCTGGGCGGGGTTGGCGTACCTGTACTTCGCTATCGGCACCAAGAAGGCACACCAGTTCATCGCCTACGGCATCGGCGGCGGCGGCGCCGCCATCGCCGCTCTCAGCGCGTTGCTCACTGTCGCGACGCTCATCGACTTGGCCGGCCTGAGATTGGCGGGCACCGCAGTCACCCTGCTGATCGTGCTCGTCCTGACCGTGCTGGTCGGCGCAGCCCTGGCCTATGTCGGCGTTCAGGTTCACCGCGCCATCAAACGCATGTCGGGTCAATAACCACCGCCACCGTGCGTCGTGTCCGTGAGTGACTCCCATCCGCCGAATAACGCGCGACGGATCGAGCAGCTGCGCACCGCGATCAAGGCGATCGAAGCGAGCAGTGACAATCGCGAACGCCAACTGCGGCCGACAGCAGCGCAACGTACGACGCCGGACCCGAAGGTTACTCATCGAACGCCGCTCGGCAGCGACTGGATGCAGCGGATCCCGGCCCGGTACCACCATGGTCACGACGGTTTCGATCGACGGCTCATGGAGGACCTCGCCGCTGTCGGGGTTCGCTGCTACACCGTTCAGGATCTGCACGGGTCACCGGTCACTACCGGGGTCATTGACGTGCTTGCCGATTGGCTCGCCCACCTCGACGACCGAATCCCTGGCCCAGAGACCCATCACCGCCAGGCGATTCGGGCCAACCTCATCAAGCAGCTCAACCGGACATCAGTGCGAGGAAACCAACGGGTCTTCGACCTGCTGATTGCACAGATGCTGTACGACCCGCCTTTACCAGGCATAGCCGGCAACGCCGCCGGCTATGCAATTGCCAAAATCGCCACACGACATGATTTCGAACGCATCTCGGCTCTCATCGATCAGCTGCCCCCCGGCGTGTCTAGAGGGGCCTTGATCGAGTACATGGGCAAGGTGAAAACTGATGACGCGCGCGATATCGCGTTGAGCTATCTCGACACCGAATGGACCTACTTCTCCCTCAAGGCGCTCATCAGCATGCGCGCCATCGGTGTTCGCGAACGCGTCGAACCCTATCTCGATTCGCCGAATGCCTTTGTCCGCAAGTACGCCCGCCGGGCCATGGAGGTGTTACCCCGGTAGCCGCCAATCTGGCCGGGGATGAAGACGAACGGTCGGTCACGTACCCGGCCGCGTCGCGGCGTCGAGCAACGTCATGGCCCAGTTCGGTCAGATCGTCCGAGTTCTCAGGCGAAACCTGGCCGCGCGCGGGGTAGAGACGTAGCCCCGTGCTGCGTCGCAATGGCGACAGCTGGAGAAGATTGGTGCATCACCCGCTCCCTGATCCGCGTTAAGCTCAAAGCGCAAGCAGCAGTGAACATCTTAAGCGCAGCCAGCATCCCGACGCGTGAGGACCGGGTATCGGTTCTACACCCGAGTCGGCGAGGGCGACAGGCTCGATGACCGGCGGGTGGACGAAAGGGGCAACATGAAGGTCCCACCGAGTGACTGGTGGTGGGTCGCCACCGTCGTCATCCTCTACTTCACTGCGGTGACGGTGATGATCCGCCGCGGTCTCTGGATGAAGCCGATCGGACGGCACTTTGTGCTCGCATCCCTGTGCGCAATGATCATGTCGATCCCCGCAGCGGAGCTGGGCGGTGGCTATCCGGCGGCGGCGCTCGCAGCGGTCAATGTAGTGCTCTTCTTCTGGATAGGCGGGCCTGAAAGACCGTCCACTGGGCGACACGCAGCCGGGCAGAAGAACATTGCGACCTGACATCGCGTTCCTCAAAGGCGTTTTCAGTGCCGTGGCTCTGGTTATGGCTTTGGCCGGCTGCGGTGTGATCACCTACACCGAAGCCGGCGAACTACCTCCCGGATTGGCCGGCAAGCTCGCAGGTCTACGCGAACGCAACGCCACCGCACATCTTGCTTACCTTACCGACTTCACCTGGGACACCGTGTTTTACTTCCCCGAGTACACCCGCCGCGAGCGTGTGGAGTCTGTGGTTGGCGACGGCGTGATCGAAGGATCTGATGTCCCCGCCGGCGGGGTACTCATTTTCACCGAGTCCGGGAACGTCATCGACACGGTGTTCCTGCACGCGAACTACCTGCGCGCTGATAAACCCCGCTGGGGAGCCGACGTGCTGGTACGTCCCTGGGGTGCCGGATTTATGCGGCTCGTCGACGGATAGACGCCCGTTCGCATACGAGCGCAACGTGTCCGACCGTCCACGTCCTCCGCCTTCAACCAAACGCCAGCGCCAGCGTGAACAGGGACATTGGCGCCAGCGGCATACTGGCCAGCAGCATCAACGCCACCGGGATGAACCTTCTACTCGCGGCTGCAGCACACCAACCGCCGAGTGCGGCCCCAATCCCGAGAACGACCGCGGCACGACTACCGGACTCGTCCGTGCCCGGGGCCACCGAACCGTTCATGAGCTTGTCCGTCATATCCGGGTCACTCAGCACAGTGAACATCAACAGGTAGGCGATCACCATCGCCGCAACAGCGGTGATCGACAGAAGCACGGCGCGGTCACGATCCTGGGCACTGTTCATTCAATCATCTTGACCCAGAACGGCATCCCTGCGAATCAGTAGAACTACCTGAGTCCCACTCAATCACTCGGCCACCGAACGTCCTCTCGAACTCTGCTTGCGGCGAGGTCGCCCTACAGTCAAAGGCTGGCTTTCACGCCGCATTTTGAACGACTCGATGCTTGCACGCGTCCAGATGGGACCCGAACGCGGCCGGGCCACGGGCGCTGGAAAGTCACACGCTGTCTGCGCGAGCTGTATGACCCGGGTGGCTGATATACCGAGCACTTCAGCGGTGTCACCGACGCTGAGAAGATCCATCGCCGGCGGGTGATCGGTCAGATGCTGGTATCGATCCGTTGGTTGCACGGTAATGGCTGACGGCTTGGCTCGCAGAAGCAACCGCGCCTGGCGCAGCGCCGCGGCAGTTGCCTGGCGGAGCGTGGGCGCTTTGAGCTCGAACACGGCCGTCAGGGAGCCTCGATCGGGATCGTAGGTGACCGACGGTTGGAGCTCGGCAACTGCGCTCGGTGTCAGATGTCCTATCGGACACGATGATATCGCTGTCCAGCGCGTCACCGGCGACCCTTCCTACCGTGCTCGTCCTTCCCGTGGTAAGACACCATGATTGCGCACACATCCAGCAACGGGTACGGCAACTACACACTTCCCTTCGATCGTTCACAGTTCGCCGGCCACCGCAACCAGGCGCAGACCTGTGCGCGACAGGCGGCAGAGCCGGCTCCGTGCCGTCCGGATCGGTTGCTCCCCGGCGTCCAGATTGGTGAATCGCCGCTGCTGGTGGCGGGGTTAGGGTTCTTGCATGGACCGAGCTGGTTTGCCTGAGCTGACGGCGTCGACACGGTGGTCCTCGATGCTGGTGGCTGTGGCGGGCGGCCTGGCCGCCGCGACATGCGTGTGTACGGCCCTGGCCTGGGCCGGCCGAGAGCCCTCCTTGCCGTTGCTTGCCGATCGCGCCGATGTCGCGTGGGTGTTGTGGCGCAGCACCGCCATTGTCGCGGTCATGTTGGTCGTGAGCACCGGCTACGTGCTACTGATGCGAATGAGCGCCGAGGGGCGAGCAAGCGATTTCGCGCAGCGCCGAGCATGGCTGCTGCGCCACCTGTCGCTGCCGTTGGGTGTACTCGGTTGTGCCGGGATATGGATGCGGCTCCGGGAGTCGGCGCGGGAACGTTTCGATGACGCCAGCGCGCAACAGGCCTCCCTGGATGGCCTCGACGCGGTGGGCTTTGCCTCGGTGGCGTGGATCTGTGCGTGTCTAGTTGTGTGGGCATGGGCAGCGGTAGCGCTACTCGGCGCTCCGCAGGCGGCGGCGAGCATCCGAGCGGCCCGCGCTTTAGTCAGTGTGCTGACGGTCTTGGCGGTCGGCGGTGTCGCGGTACTGGTGGTGCATCACCCAGCAGTACACAGCACCACCGGCGAGGGCGCGGTCCCGCCCGCGGCAGCAGTGGTCGACTTTGGCGGCCCGGTGGCCTACGAACTTCCCGCCGACTCCTACCCCGAGGCCATCACGGTGGCAGGTGGACCAGGCCTTCTGCGCAGCTCCGGTGCCGGAGCTTATCCAGACGGTGTGGTCGGGATCTCAGGTAGCAGCGGGAAACAGATGTGGTCGTTCACGGTTCGCGATCTGTTGGTGCACGACATTGCAGTCAGCTCAGGCGCCGACCCAGTGGCCGTGCTGTCAGCGACCTACCTTGGCCACACGGTACTGATTGGGTTCAATGCCGCTGATGGCCAACCGCTGTGGACGCGCCCTGGCGGCGGCAGTCTCCGGCAGGAGGGCTATCAGGACCTCGAGATCTCCGCGGACCGCTTCGTCTCGACCCGTCCCCACCGGCTGACCCCGACCGGTGCGCCTCGCGGCAGAGAGTGGACGGTGCGCGACGTGCGCACCGGAGCGGCCCTCTGGTCGGTCATACGGATGTCGGACTGCTTCCGAACCCCCGACATGACTGAGAACTACGTGCTGGCCGCAGAATGTGACGGAACCCCCCGCATCGGGGTATTCGACGCGCAGACCGGTGACGAAACGGCGACCCTGACTGACACGAAACTCGGCGCGTCCGCCATGACAGAGCATCAACTATTCGCCTGGCCTATCCCGGAGTCCGATCTGGCTTTGGTTTGGCTCAACGAACCCGATGGTGTCGACATTCACAGCGCCGCGATCATCGACGTCGCGACTGGGGCTGTTGTGCAGAGACTTCCGAGCGTTGCCGGGGTGTCGGTTGCAGCAGCCGGAGCAGTGATGCTGCAGGACCGGCAAGGCCGACGAACCATCCTGGACACCGACACAGGCGACACCATCGACGTCGGGTCCAACACGAGCGACATGAGGTTCGTCGAAGAATTCGGCAGTGCATGGGCGCGTATCGACGACCGGTGGGTGACGGTGGCACCTACCGCCGGACAGGTGGCCCCGACGATCAACGTCTTCACCCCGGATGCGCCGGTGGCAAGCTATCCCAACCCGTGCCCTGGCGGCTCAGCAATTCCTGCCGTGGCGGCGGTGTCCGGCGCGCTGCTCGTCAACTGTGGTGATCGGATCGTCGGGATCCGCTGAAATCAGCGCACCCCGATCAGGTCCCAACCGTCAGAAGAAACACCCGGCGGCGGACAGAGCATCAGTATCGCGCCCGGAACAGGCACGATGCCGGCGCCCTGCGAGCGTTGGTCAGCACGCTCGGGACACAACGAAGGGCGCCGCGTCACCGACCCATTCGACGCTACTACTGCGATATGCACACCACGTTCGTCACTGGCGGCACCGGTCACCATGTCGTCGCCGATCTGTGCCCACTGAAATCTGTCATGCGCCGGCCACATTGCTGCGAATGGTTGCAGGCGAGTCACTTCGCGGTCGGTCATCGAGTAGATGTCGACGTACTGCTGGCCATCGATGTCACCGGAGCCGAGCTGAACCACTGACCCAGGAAGCGGAGGCCGTGGATTGGAACCGGGGGCACTGAGATGAAACGTCACCACACCAGTGCTGATGTCGACGACGAGTGTCATGTATCTCGTGCGGTCCCTCGCGGCGCGGGTCGGGTCGGAGCTGTATCTGCTGGCGGTTTGTAATACCAGCAAACGGCCTGCTGTCGCGAGTACCGAAATCTCTAGATCTGTGGGCACAGTGGACAGCGGAACAGGCAGGGCAATGGTCTTTTCAGACGCAGTGAGCCCGTCCATCATGCGGACATCGACGCTGCCGTAACACGGGGTGGTGACGATCTGATCGTCAATGACATGCGCCTCACGTTCGCACGGACCCTTCTGGCTCGGCCTCACCCAGCGCACCAGGCCTGTCTGAGGATCGAGGGACCCTACCTCTTCGTCACGGCGGATTACCGCCACGACAGACTCCGATGCACCTGTGCCGTAGGGCAACTCGAACCCAGCATCGTTGAGCCACAGCTGCTCTCCAGTGTTGGCGTCGAAACCCATCAGTACCGCCTCACCCCCGCCCCCTACCGGCCTGACCGACAAAAGCTGCGGTCGACGACATTGCGCCACCACCACCGCATTGGGGCCGGCACCCGTCGAACGCGCCAGGTCCAGCGCACAGTCCTTCGGGAACGCCTGCATGGTCAGCGTCCAGCGCGTCGCGCCGGAGACCGGGTCGTAGGCGGTGATCTCCCCGCCGGGACGGAACGTCACAAAGCCCGGACCGGCCACCAGTAGATGCTCAGGATCGTCGAGTGCAACGGTGTAGGCCACCTCGGTGCCCAAAGCGGTAGGGAGAGGGGCCACGGCGATAGGGGCGGCCGTGGTCGGGTGCCCCTGGATGTGCGGCCACCACAGTGACGTGACGAGAAGGCCGGCCACAGTACAGGCGGCGACACCGGCCGCAGTCCACGGTGAAAGGACCGCCACCAGCACACGACTTGCCGACAGGCGAGTGTTGATCGCCCATACTGAACCGACCAGCAGCAGTGCCGTGGCCGCTACCAGCATCGGCCACGCCAACTGCGCGAGCTCGGGGCCCGGTCGACTTCCGGGACCGGAGACGCGGACAACAATGGACGCCGGTACCGTGCTGGCGTAGGTCCACGCCGTCATCGCGATCGTCGCGGCCAGCAGCACTGCGGCCCAATGGCTCACCGTATGCCCACGCAGAGCGACGATCGCGATACCGATGGCCGACAGCGCCGCCAGGGCGCCAAGGACGAGAAACCATATGAAGAACTCGGTTACCGGGGCCAAGGTGTCATCGGCGCGGCCGCCCTGCGGCACACGAATGACGAATCCCCAGACGATCAAACTCACCGCCCCGAGCGCAAACCCCGCGCTCAACCCGATCATGGCGCGGGCGACCAGGGGCGGCGGGCCCATCTGAGCGCGTGGGATGAACGGCGGCCATGGTCCGCGAGCCTGCGGCTCGCGTTCCTCGCCGTTCCCGCCTTTCTGCTGCCGCGAGTCACTGACCATGCGTGCTCCCCTTGCCCGGTCTGTTGAGAATGGCCGCATGTGCAGTCATCCCCGCACTTCGCTTACTGCGCGGATGCAGGTGCCAACACTTGGAAGCCGTCGAACATCGTTGACACGTCACGCTGATAGGTCGGATTGTCCGGTGCCGTGGTTTGCGCCGTGGCCGATATCAGGTACGGCGTGTCACCGAAGTTGGTCAGGATGTGCAGCGTCTGCAGGTGGCGCTCAGCTTGGGTGCCCATCCCGGCCTGCCGATACGTCAACTTTTGCGCCGGCATCCCACACACTGTCGCAGCGGTCTCGACGACATCGGTGGCGCCACCCATGTCGATCAGGAGCAGTTTGACGTGCGCGTACACCGCCGCGGAGTCTGCCGAGTTTCCGCGCTCTACCCCGATGACGATGTTCGGGGCGAACTTGTCGGCGATCAGGGACTGATTGACGAGCGTGAATCGCACCATCTCGCTGTCCAACTGTGTCATCCGAGTCCACCCTTGCGGCTTCGGTAACCGTAACCCAGGTTCCGACGGGCTAAAGCCGGGAATATCGGCCAGTGGGGCTTCGACGCCAGCACAGTCGCTGCTGTCACCGGTGGGCGCGAAGGTCGCACGCGGAGGACCGGTCGGCGCGATGCCGGGCACGGTGACCTGCGTCGGAAACAACTCCTCAAAAGGAACCGTGCGGGGGCCGTCGTCGCCACACGCCGTCGCCGCGAAAGCGATACCGAACGCGGCACATCCGGCGGCGAGCAGGCGCACTCGACTGATAGCGATCATCAGAGGTCTTCCATTCGTGAGGTCGAGGCCACGTTGGAAAGTGGCGTATATCGAGCGTAAAACCTTCCAACAGTCGGTACTCGCACCAATTTTCGGCACACAGCGGCACCCGTAAATGAACACCTGCTCGGCGCCGAGCCAGCTCCAGGACTACAGTGCCGCCGCCGCCCATCTCCAGCAGATATGTTGCGGCCGTACTACATATGTGCGTAGACCACCCGCACGTCGTGGCCAAGCATGGTGCCTTCGCGTCTAAAATCGACGCCCACTGACAGGCGGCTGTATAGCGTTGTCCGCCAGATCTTTATCCAGTTGTGGTCTGTGCGCCCGGCTCAGCTGTCGTATGCGACAGTGTTCGAGGTTCCGGTTGCAGCGAAGTGACTTCCGAAGCCGGCCTGTTCCGTCGGCCCAACCCTCCGCGACGAGGTAGACCGCGTTGATGCAGGCCCGAAGTGCTCGCCTCGGCGTTGAACGAATAGGCTACCGATGTCGCTGCCCGTAACTGCCCGTTCAGCAGACGGCGAGCCGCGTCCTGACGGCGACCGTGACAAAACCGACCGCGCGACTATCGGGATCACCCCTAGACTGACGAACCGATGAACGCCCGGCAAGGAGACAGCATGGCCGACAGCGACCCGCGCAGCGACGGCGCCGATCACCATGGGATGCGCGCACCCGGCGTGGACGAACTGGTCGAGTTGGGCATTCTCACCGTCGAGCACGCCGCGCCGGTAACCTGAACCACCGGGAGACATGTCCCGACATGGCGGCTACCGTAACCCACTTGCGGGCAGCATCCGCCGTCACACCACCGGATCGCACGGCCCCCGGCCGCGAAGATCACCGCTGCGTCGCACCTCATCCGGGTGCCTGGGTGCACATCGTGCTGCGCGCCGCGCCCACCAGAGCGGCGGCCTGCTGCGGGCTCGCGCCGTACGCGGCTGCGGTGGCACCGATCGTGGCCTGCGAACCTTGGCCCGTGTAGAGCATCCGACACGCCTGCTTGCCTGCCAACAGCAGTTGATCGTCGTTGCCGGGGAAGTTCCCCCGTGTCGCGTTGAGAAAGTTTGTCTGATCGGCGGTCAACGGTGTTGGCCAGGCGCCGGCCGGGGCTGCGGTGAGGCCGAACAGCGCACCGGCCGCAGCTGCAGTCGCGATGCCGGTAGCGAGTCGTCGTTTCGTCGTGAACATGTCAGTCCCCCATTAGAGTTTGGTCTGCGCAGGTGTGCGCGGTTTCGACCGTAACCCCGCCGGCGAGCCGGTCCGCGCACCAGTTTTGGTCGACCTGCGGCCGCACAAATTGGTGCATCGCAGGTTCTCAGCTCGGCCATAGCATCAGATGCGGCGGAACACACCGCCGACTCACGGGGGCCAGATGAACGTAACCGGCAGGAAAGCAGGGCTGTTCAATGGACCTGCGCTGTGGAACGGGCTGACGCTGGGGCCGCTGGGAACGGCGTCGGCACTGTTGATGATGATGACGGTCGACACGCCGCACACCAGTGCGCCAGTTCTCACAGCCCTGATCGCCCCGACGGCGATATTCCTGATCTTGGTGCTGATCTCGCTCGTGCGCGGCGGCAAGACCTCGTGGTGGCTGTTCTCGGCGCTCGGCGCAGTCCTGGGGACAACGCTGCTCGTCGCCGCGATCCTGGGCACGCTTACCGGAATCGCATGGATGCTCTCCGACCCGGGCTGATGCGCTCCGCCACATCAGCGCTAGCAGCGGCATCTCAGCGCACCGACCACCAATTCGGCAGCACGCCACACGCATGAACGTCACCACCACCTCCTGGTGAGCACTAACGCGATCGGGTGCGGGAAGAGCGCGGCTGCGATCAGTACCCATCGCGCATGCTCTATCTCGCTCATCACCGTCGGGGAACATCCCAGTGAAGGTCTACGTGACTGTCCGAGTTTTCCCTTACTGCCCAATGCTCGGCCGGCAAAAGAGCTTAGAAGCGAATAATGCGGTGCAGGAACGCAATTAGGTACTGCCACCGGCATCACCACACGGTCACACTTACTTCGGGCACGGGCCGAACTCGTCACGGATGCGCTGCTGGAGCTTGCGTGCCTCGGGGAGGAGATCGGGGTCAGACCCGGTATTGGCGTTCGGGTCATCACAGTTGCCGATGTCGACACTGCCCGACCATCGTAGATCGCCGTACCGGGCAGGATCGGAAGCCCAGGACCATCCCAGATGCACCCGGTGACGTGGACCCGCACCAAGCGCGTCAATGACGCGCACAATGTCGTCGTAAGCAGTTTCCGGGGCGGGGATCGCGACGTTCAGTCGCTCAATGACGCCATCTCGGACGATGACCAACCGTGGGGCTGCGGGTACCGCGGCCGCCAACTGGGCGTCAATGCGGCTTTTCTGCTCAGGACTTAGCCGCGTGCGAATCCACCACGAAGCCTCTCCCCCTGGCCCCGACGGCCGATTCACCTCGATCTGGTCGAGCGGGTTGCTGGCGAACACCTGCAATACGGCGTCGACCACCGCTGCCGTTGCCGCGGCGGCACGAATGTCGATCCTGGTAGAGCCATCGGCCGCGCCGAGCAGATCTATCGATTGCGCGGTGATGCGCGAATCGAGTTCCCGCAGACGCGCGGCCACAGCCCCAGGATCATCCTGTATCGACGCGCCAAACCCCAAACTCACCCCGTCCGCAATATCGAACTCAATGCGTTGATCGTGTTCGGCGAAGTCGTCGCCACGCGCAGTGTGGATTCCTGTTGCTACAGCGCCAATCTGCTCATCCGTTGCGCCCTTCACGTTGACGCGCAATTCAAACCTAGTTCCCTCCAAGATCCCGTTCTCGTAGATCAGGTCGACGTCACTAACACCTGGCATCGCCGCGACACGGTCACGGATCTGGAGGGCCTCGCTTTCGCGGTCCGGCACACCCGTACAGCCAGCGAGGACGAAGACTACGGCAAACGCACTGCCCCACATTCGAAAACGTCCCACAACTTGAGCCTAGGGCCGATCCAGATGTGCTAGTCGCACCAAAACTGGTGAGCGAAGACTACGACTCAGCGCGTTAACGTCAAGACATAGGTAGAGGACAGACAGGACAATTGCACAACCAGTGAGCTACGACTTCACGGCTTTGATACCGGAGCTCATCGGCACCCATGAGCAGCACGCGGGGTACCTATATGTCGCTTCAGCTAGCGGGTGGAGTCCGCCGCGATTGCTCCTGGCGCCCGTGGTGACTGCGTGTGAGCAGCCTCTTCCTTGTCCCTAGCCGATCTGTTTGTTCGCCGCGGCGAGCAAACCTAGGACCAGTGCCAGGTGTTCGGTGTCCGGTTTGGGCCGTTGGGCGCGGTCGGCGATGCTGAGGCCGCCGGGCGCCGGCAGAAAGACTTGTGGTCGGCCGACAAGCCCGCCGAATCGGCCGTGGGCGACGGCTTCCATGCCGCAGGAGAACAGTTCGGTGTGGTGTGTGCCGGCGTAGTCCTTGCCCATGTAGCGGTCGGCAAATCCGTCGGCCACAGTCATCTCGGAGCGCGCGTAACGTTCAGGCGCCAGGCCGGCGGTGCGCCGGCGCAGGAATGCCTTTGTCGCGGTCGAGATCTCCGGGTTGCGGTCCTCCATACGGTGGCCGAGCTCGTGGGTCATCGACGAGGCGTCGCTGAAGGTCAGCTCGGCGCTGATTCCGGTTACCTCCGTCGTTACCCGCTTCCTGGGCCCTTTGACGTACATGACCTCGTAGGGCTCCCCACCGTCTTTCGGGATGGCGGTGGCGTACTCGATGGTGGCGTGTTGGCGGCGGCTGTCGTTGTACTGGGCGACCAGCTCACCGACTTTGCGTTCGTTGTCGGGGGTCCGCGGCACAAAGGCGTTCTCAGCGCTGTAGCGGTCGCGGATCGACCCGGCGCCACGTGCCATGTCTGCGGGCGAGTCAATGAAGTGGTTGAACCGGAACCGGCCGTACTCCATCGCATCCCTGAGGTCGAAAACTTCGGTGCGGGTGCGGCGGCTGAGCTGCCGAGCGCCGGCAGTGTAGTGGGCACGGGCCTTCGATCGTTTAGCGAGCATGTCGCCGAGATTGTTGGCGTGCTCGACCATATCATCGGGGTACAGCGCCGCGGTGGCGCTGAACATCGCACGGTCGGCGCGTGTCATCTTGGCGGTGTTCGACGGCACGAACGCCTCGGCCGCCGGACCGCCGAAGCTGCGCTCGCGGGACAGCTCGTCGTAGTAGATCTCTCGGGCGATCTGGGCGCGCTGTTCGTTGATCTCCTTGGAGCGGTCGCCTGCGCGGCGGTAGACGGCCATCTTGGCGGCGGCGTAGGCGTTGCGCGCCTCGTCCAGTGCTGTCGCACCCTCGGCGGTGAACGAGGTTCCGTCGGCGGTGAGGTAGGCGCTTGAACCACTCTTGGTCTCGCGCCACCGCGCCTCGATCTGTTCGAGTTCTGCTGCAACTGCGGTGGCTTCGGCACCGACGGAGGCGTCGTCGAGTCCGCGTTCGGCGTAGGTGTTCTCAATTCTCTGGCCGGCGACGTCGCGCACCACGGCCCCGTGATCCAGGACCGCGTTGAGGTAGGCCTCGTGGACATCCGGGTCGCTGCTGCGGTCGGGGTCGCGCAGCGCCACGAGGGCCGAGTCGATGGCGGCCGCGGTGGTGGAGCGACGGTCCTGCAGTGTTATCGAATCCGCCTGTTCGGCGCCATCCGTGTCACGGGGCGCGGGGTCCGGCGCGCCGGCGGCTGCCGCGGCCTGGCGGGCGGCGTAGCGCATGCGTTGGTAGGCGCGGCGCCGATCGCCTCGGGTGCAGGGGCAGCGGCGGCCGCCGTCGAGGACTGCGCGGCACATGTCAGTGGATAACGGGACTGTTGGTGTCGGGGCCGATCTCGTCAGCCATCGCAGCGTCGAGGGCGTCCCAGCCGGCGTCGGAAAGCCGGCCGCGGCCATTGCCAGCGACGAGCATCGCGGCGGCGACATCGGCGACAGTGTCGCGGTTCGCGGTGAATACGTAGTCAAGGTTGGGCTCGGCTACGCGCACACTCTTGGGCAGACTGCCGGCCAGGATCTCGCGGACGATGGCGACGAGGGCGGGATCTCCGCCGAGAAGTCCGTTGGCGACGCGGCCGGGCTCGTCGGGTTGTGGGCGTTCCATCGCGCTGTAGGCGATCACGCCGCGGTCGGTGCGGAAAGTGATGGTAGTGGGGGCCATTCGGGTCTTTGTCTCCTGTGCCGCGACGGTTACTGGTCGATCTCAACGAAGACGTGTGGGTGGTGGTCGGGTCGGCGTGCGAAGCCAGTTGGCGGGATGAACCGGCGTCGAGGTCTGGGGCTGATAAGGCATGGCGCACTTTCGGTTCGAGGTGGCGCGCTTCATGGCGCGCGGAGGGCAAGTCCGTTGGTGGCGGCGGTGAGGTCGTGGCGCAGTGTCGCCAGCCGCGCCGCGAGGTTGGCGTTGAGGTCGGTCAGTTCTCCGGCTGCCGCGCCGACTGCGCCGGTGTGCAGAGTGTTGCCGGCGGCATCGACGTGCAGTTGCCGCACGGCGGCGTCGGTGATGCGCAGACTGCTCTGTTGCAGCGCGACAATCTCGGCGTGGATCGCATCGACCGGGACCAGTGCCCGGCGGTAGTCCTGCAGCTGGCGCACCAGTGCGACGAGGGTGGTCCAGGCGTCGTCGGCGGCGTCGGTGATCTCGGCGTTGCGGCGTGTCACGACGTCGCCGGGGTCCTTGCTCGCCGGAGGCACGAGGTTGGCTCGGGCGCGCCAGATGCGGTGCGCTCGTCGATAGATGTCGGAGAGGGTGCGGTCCAGGTCAATGCGGACACGGTGTACATCGAGTAAGTCGCTGCGCCACGCCGGGCTGGACCGGATGTCGCGGCCCAGCAGGGTAGCGACCGCGACGAGGTGGGGTTCTCTCCACACCAGTGCCGCTCCCCCAGGCTGTATACGCGCCAGTCAGGTTCCGTGCCATTCTCGGCGCAGTTCCTCGCCGTTGGCGTAGCGGTCGAGTTCCTCCGGTACGGCCGGCCAGTCGACGGACGCGGCGTCGAGGGTTTCGAGTTCGTCTTCGGAGTACACCCAGTGCGGTGCTGTGCCAGCGCGACGGCGCGCCACCCAGGCGGTGAGTGCGGTCGCGACAAGCGCGACTCCGATGTATCCGAACGGGTTGGAGGCGGTGAGAATTTCGACGACCGAGGCGTCTGGACGGTTCCACCAGTGCGTGGCCATCAGTACAGCGGCCAGCCCGACGGCGATGGGCGTTCCGTACTTGGCGAGCGGCATGACGATGCGGTCGACGCGCGCGATCTCGGACCAGATGACGTCGCGGCGGCGCCGGGTGGTCATCTGCTCGGACTCGATGATGTTGCTCAGATCGTCGCCGTGGGCACGCGCTTTGAGTTGCAGATCGATTGGCAGCGCTTCGATGTCTACCGCCTCCGAGCGCGGTAGGGCCATCATGATCTCTGCTGCGGTGTACGCGTAGTCCAGGGGTGCGCGGACAGCGGGGTCGATGGGTGGGGGCACCGGTTCGGGGCGGCCGGCGGCGTAGTCCTGGCCGGCCGGCCAATCCGGGTCAAAAGCCGGGTCGGCGAACTGCTCGGTACCCAAGTCGATCCCCTCGTCGCGGTGTGTGTACTCACTATCGGCGCTGTTAGCGACACGGCCGGAAATCGCTTCATCGGCAGCGGAACACGGTACGTGGGGCTTCGGTTTGGGAACCTATCCTCGGCCCCGTTCGAGGGGCTCGGTGTCCGGGTAGATCTCACGGCCGCCGTTGTAGTCGCGGGCAATGGCAGCCAGTTGTGCGACGAAAGCCTCGGTGACGAACTGCGAGATCGTGTAGCGCCGCCCGGTGACTCGACGCACGATGCGTACCGCGGCGCGGGCGCGCTGGTGCAACTCGGCAGGCACGTTGAGCTTGCTGAGCCTGCCCGCGTCTGCGGCCGGTGCGTGGTGGCCGGCGTCAGGCATTGATGGCCGCGGGACGGAACATGCCGTGGCGCTTCATGTGCGCGATGACGTTCTCGTAGTCCTTGCTGACGTCTTTTGCGCGGTACCCGTACAGCGGGACGGGTCGATAGTTGGTGTAGGCCTCGTCGACGATCGAGCTGCGTCGCACAGCGGGGGTTACCTTGTCCCCGAAGCCTTCGACCAGATACTCCATCTGCTGCTGATAGACCGTTCCGCTGGCCGGTACGGCGCAGGGCACGATGGCCAACAGCGGGATGTCGATCCGGAAGGTCTTCTTGACGATGGCCAGCTCACGAAGCAGCGCCTGAATGCCCTCTGATTCCTTGCCTGCGGGCTTGGTGCAGGTGATGAGGCCCCACGAGCCTTCCGGGCCCTCCTCGTCGACGGAGGTCGCGATCAGCGCTGCGGTGACCAGTGCGCTGTTGGATCCGGGTGAGTCGATCAGCGTGACGTCGACCGGAGTGGCGGCTTCGAGGGCGTCGCGCAGGCGCATCACTCCCCCGACCACGGCGGGCAGCTCGACCATGAGCTTGTCGAGGGTGGATCGGGCGGCCGGCACGATGGTGAGGTTGTCGATAAGCGCGTCGGGGTCGTCACTGAACAGCAGGTCACCGTCTTCGGTGTAGTCGATGATGCGGGCGGGCCGCTCGATGTCGTTGATGGTGGCGTCGAGGCGGAGTACGTCGGCGATGGTGGTGCCCCCGATATCGGGATAGCCCAGCCACGTCGTCGCGTTGGCCTGCGGATCGAGGTCAATGACCCGGACACGCAGGCCGGAGGCGGCGAGTTGGACCGCGGCGGTGACGACGGTAGTGGTCTTTCCGACGCTGCCGGACATGTTGGCGACCGTGTAGGTGGACATCTAGGAGACTCTCCTGTCGCTGGTGATGCGGATGGGCGATGCGGTGTTCATCGTGAGGGTGGATGGGGCGCGTGATGCACCGTGCATCACGCGGGACTGCTGGTGACGGTGATTCACGGTGCATCACGCGGGACTATCGAGGCCGGTGATGCACCGTGCATCACCGGCCGCCGGCCTCGGTCAAGCGGCGGTTCTCCCACTCTGTGGGTTTGTAGCCGACCCGTGCGGTCAGCATTTCGAGGTGCGCGATCGCGTCGTCGTCCCATGCGCCCTTGAGTTCGGCGGTGTGCAGTTCGGCCGACGCGACGGCGACGTGCCAGGCGCGGGTGTTGCGGGCCTTCTCCCCTGTTCCGTCGACGCTGGCGTCCCAGTCATTCAGGAGGGCCCTGACCGCCGAGCTTTGACTGCGGGCGCTTACCCCGGAGAGGCACTGCCGGACGAGGACCTTGAGGAGGTCGGCGTTGCTCGGCGGGTGGTTGATGAGTCCGGCGCAGGCGTCCCTCCGTCGGGCTTGTGCGGTCTTGGCCGCGGCGGCTTCAGCGCTCTTCGCCTCGGCAAGCGCCGCGGCTTGTGCGTCCGCGTCGGCATCATCGTCGGCGGTGTCCTGCTCCCCCGCCGCATCGTCATCATCGGGTTCCTTGGCGGCCGCCGCGGCGCGGTCGCCGGCGGGCGGCGCCGGCTGCGTGTCCCCCATCGCGGTCGCGGTGGACGCGGGCTCTGCGGCTGCCGATTGCGGTGCCGCGCGGCGGTACAGATCGAGCTGCCCGGTGTGGGGGTTGATGACGCCGAATGCATCCACGGGGTCGGTGAGGGCGTCCCGACTGATGCGGTGGTCGTAGAAATTGAGGCCGAGTTCAGCTTCCGGATCGTCAACGATTGCTACGCCCAGGGCCTCGGCCTCACCGCGTGCCACGCGTTCGGCGTTGACGCGTTCGGCGGCGCTCTTTCCGGTCCAGTCCTTCTCGATGACGAAGCGCAGGGCGGCGATCTGCTCGCCGCGACGCAGCTCGGTGTCCTGCTCGGGATCCTTCGTCTTCTGCCAACGACGCGGTGGCCCGTAGGGGAGCAGGTTGGCGAAGTGGGCCGCCTCGGTGACTTTGAGGTCGCCGGCCTCGACCGCGGCCCGGACTTCAGGGGCAAGCAGAAGCAGCGCCAGCCGGCGCGACACGGTGGCCTGGTCGACTCCCAGCCGTTCCGCGATCGCGCGTTGGGACAATCCGATCTCTGAATAACGCGCGAACAAGTCAGCCTCGGCGAGTTCCGAGAGGTCTTCTCGGCCAAGGTTTTCGGTCGCCATCGCGTCGAGGTCACCGTCTTCGGCCATGATCGAGTCATCGACGACTGCGGGAACCGTGTCACGGCCGGCTTCAAGCGCCGCGGCTCGTCGACGGTGCCCATAGACCAGCACGTACTTCGCTTCGGCGGAAATAGATTGCGCAGCAGCAGGTCTGGCTGCGGCGAAGGAGTCGCGGGGGACGACGAGCACGGGGAGGCGAACGCCGTTCGTACGGACACCGTTGAGCAGCTCCTCCCATTTCGCATCGCCGGGCTGTGGCTGAGATCGAGCTTCGTCGTTGAAGGGGTGCGGTGCGATCTCAGACACCGCGAGGTTAACGACGCGATGCGCCTCATCAGCGGCCACAACGGCCATCCCGCCAATCAGTCCGGTGCTCTCGGGCGCGGGCTCGACGGCGGTGGCGGGGGAGAGATTCGCTTCGGCGTCCGCATCGCCGCCGGCGAGCTTGGCGAATCGGTTGGCTGTCTTGCGCTTGCCAGCGGCCTTGGCCGGGCGGCGGGCCGACCGGGTGAATGTGTCGGTCACGAGTGTGACTCCTTCCTGATTACCGGTATAAGAGTATTTGTTGTCCCTGACGCCGCCAAGGGATAGCACGGCGTGTCGACCGACCAAACGTGATGCACGGTGCATCACCGCCTAGAGACCTGTCAATGCTGCCGTCACAGTGACGAAATGCGCCGCTGTGACGGGATTGGGCGGCGCCAAGTCGATGGGGGAGGGGAGGGATTGCCTGGACCGCCGTTACAGCCAGTCTCTCACCGCCGACGGACATCGGCCACAGATCACTCTCTCCAACGACCCACGTGTGCTGACCGGTCGTGCATCTTCCCTCAAACACACACTTATGCCCACCGCGCAGACCAGCGCGTACTTGGCTCCTGCGGAAATATGTTGCGCAACAGCAGGTTCGGATGCAGTAAGGACGTCTGGGCGTACGACGAGCACGGGAAGGCAGATGCTGTGGGCGCGGACATCTAGAAGTTCCTCACAGTTCGCGTCGCCGGGCTGTGGCTGACATCGGGCGTCGCCGTTGACGCGGTACGCGCAATCTCGGTCACGGCGAGGTTGACGACCCGATGCCGGCCTCATCAGCGGCCACAACGGCCATCTCGCCGATCAGTCCGCTGTTCTCGGGCGCGGTCCGACGGCCGTAGCGGGGGAGAGATTCCCTTCGGCGTTCGCATCGCCGCCGGCGAGCTTGGCGAATCGGTTGGCTGTCTTGCGCTTGCCCGGCGGCCTTGGCCGGGCGGCGCGTGAACCCGGTGGGATGTGTCGGTCACGACTGGTGGCTCACCCCTGATACCGGTATAAGAGTAATAATTGACCCTGATGCTGCCGAGGGATTGCGTTGCGTGTCGGCTGATAAAGCGGTGATGCACGGTGCATCACCGCTTTGAAGACCCTGCTGACTGCCGTCAAGGACGAAAAACGCCGCTACTGTCATGTGTGGGGCGGCGCCAGGCCCGGTGGGGGAGGGGAGGGGTCGATCTGTCCCGCCTTGGAAGGCAGTCTCTCACCGTCGACGGACACCGACCACAGATCGCAATCACTGACGATCCGCTACCGACACCCAGACAGGCGCATCGTCGTCGCTTACTCACGTATGTCGTTCACGCATATGCGCGTATGCGTCGCATATGCGCTGACGTGTCCGATATGCACTCGGCACAAATTGGTGCGCGATGCCCCTATCAGTTCAGGGCAGACTGATAGCTGGCTGATGCGGCGCGTAGCGCTATCGACCGTATCGGCTAGCGGGGTAAGCAATCTATTTGCCGTGTCCTACTTGTGTGCTCTACTGCGAGCGCGCGGGCAAAGACCCAGCAAGAAAGGGGTGAGTCACGATGGCCACGACGGAATCGGAGAGCGTCGGCGGCGCCCTTGTCCAGGAACTGTCCATGAAGATGTTGGACCAGGACGAGAAAACAGCCACCACGATCCGCCTCAAACGCTCCACCCTGAAACGGCTCAAGGTCCAGGAAAAGCGGTGGAATACCTCAATGTCACTGATCACCGAGCGTGCACTGGAGCCCGTGCTCGACGAGTTGGAGAAGGCCGCCCCACCCGTCAAGGGCGGTGACGTCGATGACTAGTTACGACGCAGTGGAGGTCACCGCGCACCAGGCCTGGTTCCTTGCCGACCATCTCGGCGCCGGGACCTATCCGTGGAAGCTCGCAATCACCGCCCCCTACGTCGACCCCGGCGAGCGCGAACCGTTCAACGAACGGTGCCTGACGGAGCTGACCGAGATCGGTGTCATCGACGAACAGGGCCGTGTGAAACCCTCAGTGGCCGAATCAATTCGGACGATCTGCCAGGCCACCCAATGGCTGGAATGGTTCACGATGATCGACCCGGATCAGATCCTGCGCGGCGTCCTCGCTCGCATCTCGGGACCCGAAGTAGTCGTCGCTTTGCGATACGCACAGATGATCACGTTCACCCCGCTGCAGCTCACCCACAGCGAAGCCATCGTCCCCATCATCAGCGCGGGCCTGCCCCAGGATCAGCCACCGGCCCGGTTTGCCGAGTTCGAGTTGCGGATGGACGTCGGTAAGCAGATCGACGAACGCATCGGCCGTGGCGCCGACATCATCGAGACCTTGACCGATCTCGGCGTTCCTGAGCGTGACGCGGAGGTGATGGAACTCGCCCGCACGGGCGAGCGGATCACTGTCGAGCTGACCGCACACGACGCCATCAACGGTGCCCGGCACCAGACCGACGTCTGTGTCAACCTCATCAGCACCGAGGTGGGACTGATCCTGGTAAGCCCGCCGGCGGGGGAGCCGCGAGAAGGCGGCAGCTCGATCTTCGCACCTGCCGAGCCATTCGCCATCTCGATGGCGGTGCGTGACCTCACTGACCGATTGCCCTCGGGCACTTGGTTTCCCAGTGAGAACTACGACATCTGACAATCGAACTGAAACGGAAATCGAAGCACGATGAGCACACCATCTGACTTTTTCTCTTCAGACAACGAGCCCGATGAGGGCGCCGAGGAGACCACCGCCGTGGTGCAGAAGTTTGAGGGCGAGCCCCGCCCGGGCGCTCCCACGCCCACCGACACTGGGGCGCATCGGCAGGCGGCGCCTGTGGCACCACCGCCGCCGCCGTGGGGCGCTTCTGTGCCGGGCTCCGCACCGCAGTCCGGCGGCGGACCCCATGCCCGCTCCGCGCCGCAGGGCTCGCCGGCACCTACGGGAGAGGAGCCGCGGCCAGCGGCACCGACGTCGCTGACTCCCTCCGGGTCATCGCAGAAACCGGCGGGGCCAACACAATCGCCGTCGGGGCCCCCTCAGTCGCCGTCGGGGCCGGTGCAGTCGCTGGGCCAGCACCCCGTTCCGCCACGCCACCAGCAGCCGCCCGCGGCCGCGACGCCTGGGACGCCGCGGGGCTGGCAGGGTCGTCGGCCCGACGAGCCTGACATCACCGAGCAGACCACCATCATGTCGGCCGACGTGATCGCCGCTGCCCGCGAGCAGGCGGCCCACGATCCCGGAGTGGGCGACTTCTTCGGGCCTCCGTCGGGACCGAACAGGGCTGTCCAGCGGGGGGAGTGGCCGCCGCAGCCGGACTCCCGCGGCCCTCAGTCGGGTCCTCAGCCATTGTTCGACGGCGCTATCGGCGTGGGAGGGGAGCCGTTCATCGGCGGATCGGGATACGCCGGCGGAGATGACCCCGACCACTTCGTCGCCGAGCGGCGACGCGTCGGCTCCGGCTGGCGTAAAGCCGTGGCAGTCATGACGTTCGGGCTCATCAAGCCCGGCCCGAGCGCCAAGCAGCAGCTCGCCGAGGAACAGATCCGCCGGATCCGTGCTTCCCTCACAGACGTCTACGTTGTGGCCTTCGTCAACAGCAAGGGTGGGGTGGGCAAGACCACGATGGCTGTTTCGGCGGGCAACGCGATCGCCCGCGAGCGCGGCGACCGAGTGATCGTCGTCGACGTCGACACCGACCTGGGCAACCTGTCTGCCCGCTTCCACGAGAACGGCGGCCCCAAAGCCAACATTGAGGCGCTGTCTGCACTGCAGAGCGCCGGGAGCTACCAGAACGTACGGGTGTTCACTGTGCAGAACGACGACCGGCTGGAAATGCTGTCCTCCCAGAATGATCCGCGCTCGTCCTACCGACTCAACATCCAGGACTTCGAGTCGGCGATGCGGATCCTGCGGGCGCACTACAACGTGATCTTGCTCGACTGCGGTACCTCGATCACCTCGAATCTGTTCCCGGCGATCGCCAAGCAGGTCGACTGCCTGGTAGTGGTTTCGTCCAACGACGCCCCTGGCCTCAACGGAGCGTGGCGCACCTTGTCCTGGTTGCAGGCCCACGGCTTCAGCCGCCTGCTGCCGCGCACCGTCATCACCCTGAACGCCAACAGTGGCGACAAGCCGGCGGTCGACATGAAAGAGGTCGAGGCGAAGTTCCGCGAGCAGGTCCAGGAGGTCGTCAATATCCCCTACGACAAGCACCTTCACGAAGGTGGGTTCATCGACTTCCCGAAGATGGCCAAGAAAACGCAGAAGGCGGTGATGGAACTGGCCGGCTCGATCGCCCAGTACTACCCGGCCCGCCAATCACGTCAACGTCCTGAGGAACTGGGGAGCTTCTGACAATGGATCCTGCCGCTGCTACCGGGCAAGTCCGCGTCGCGATCATCGGAGACGGCGCGGCGGCCGACCTGGCCCTGCCAACCACACTTGCGATCCGCGAGCTGATTCCGCGGATCCGCGCAACGCTGGCCTCCGGGCGTGACGACGACCCGATCACACCGCCCAACGCCGCTGACGGCACGCGCCCCTATTCGCTTGCACCGCTTGGAGGTACACCGTTCAGCCTGGACGCCACCCTGGAAACGCTGTCCATTGACGACGGGGAGCAGCTGATCCTGTGCAAGCTGCCGCCGGGCCCGGCCGCGCCGCCGGTCGTCGAGGATATCGCCGACGCCTCAGCGATTCACTCCGCCCGCCAGTTCCAGCCGTTCACGCATCAGATGCTGCCCGCCATCGCTCAGGTGGTCGTCTTGGTCCTTGGGGCACTGGTGTGCGCGCTGGCCATCGACGGGTGGCGCCGCGGCTTCCAATGGTGGGCCGCTGGGACTCTGGGCGCGCTGGCGATCATCTTCATGGTGGCCACCGTCCTGCTGCGCCGACGCGGCGCGGTCGCGGCCGCCGGGCGCATGGGGGTGGCCGCCACCGTCCCGCTGGGCTTGGCTCTGGCCGCGTCTCTGCCTGGCGATGGCGCGGCTCCGCGGGTGTTCCTGGCTGCCGCGGGCCTGGTGGCCTGGTCACTGCTACTGCTGGCGATCACCAGCACCTGGGTAGCGACGTACACCGCGATCATCGCCGTGAGCGTCACCGTGGCGATCGCTGCGGGCGTCCGCATGTTCGCCCATCTGCCCTACCTGTCTTTGGGGTGCGGCGTGCTGGCGATCTCGCTGCTCATCGCACTCAACGCACCGACCGCCTCGGCGGTGTGGGCGCGGTTCCCGCTGCCCAATGTGCCCGCCCCCGGCGAGCCCACGCCTGCACCGTCATCGCTGGCCGAGATCGAAGACCTGCCACGCAAGACCGCCACCAGCGCGTCCTACCAGAGCGGGCTGATCTCGGCGTCGGTCCTGCTGGCCGTCCTCGGGTCGGTGCTGGTGTTGTGGCTACCCGACGCGCCGCCGCTGCTCGCGTGGTGGCTGGTCATCGCGACCATCACCGTGACGGTGATGCGCATGCGGATCTGGGATTCCGCGATTCCCGCATTATGGTTCCTCGCAACACCTTTCATGACCGCTCTGGCTTTGACCATCGCATTCACCGCGACCGGGCATCTGCTGGCGGGGATCTACGCCGCCGCGGCTGTCGCCGGGTTGACGGTGCTGCTGCTCATCGCGTCTCAACTCAAACCGCGCGTCCTGACCATCCCGCAACGTCGATACCTGGACCTGTTTGAGAACACTTTGCTGATCACGATCCTGCCGGCGATGTTGTGGCTGGTCGGTCTGGTCAGTCTGATCCGCAACCGGGGAGCTATCTGATGATCCGACAGTTCACGTCGGTGGCCGCGGCCGTGGCGCTGCTGGTGCTGTGCTCACCACCTCCGCCGGCGCTGGCGCTCACCATTCCTGAAGTCGACCCGGCCGCACTCCCGCCGGACGGCCCGCCCGGGCCGGCCCAGGAGATGCGTCAGAACTCCGACAAGTGCGCGTTCAACGGCGCCCTGCCCGGCTTCGACCCCGCGGCGGTACCGCCGAGTCAGGCGATGCTGAATCTTCCCGAGGCGTGGAAAACCTCGCGGGGCAGGGGAGTTGCGGTGGCCGTCATCGACTCCGGAGTGACTCCGCAACCGCGCCTACCCAATCTCCATCCCGGTGGGGACTACATCGACCCCTCGGCCAACGGCCTGGTCGACTGCGACGGCCACGGCACCGCGGTTGCCGGCATCATCGCCGCCCAGCCTGGCCCGGACGGCTTCTCCGGCGTAGCACCTGAAGCGTCGGTCGTGTCCATCCGGCAGAGTTCGGCCCAGTGGTCGCCGAAGATGCCCTCCGGGGAAGACCCTCAGAGGGCCAAGACAGCCGGCGACGTCGCCACCTTGGCGCGCGCGATCCGCCACGCCGCAGACATCCCGTTCGTGCGGGTCATCAACATCTCCTTGATCGACTGCATCGCTCAGTACAAGGAGGTCGACCAGGCAGCGCTGGGCGCCGCGATCCGCTACGCGGCGATCGATAAGGACATCGTGGTGGTCGCCGCGGCCGGGAATACGGGCGAGAACAACTGCGAAAGCAACCCTCTCACAGACCCGAATAACCCTGAGGATCCGCGAAATTGGGGTGGGGCCACCACTATCTCCACGCCGTCGTACTGGCAGCCCTACGTCCTATCGGTGGCTTCGTTGACCCCCGAGGGGCAGCCTTCTGGTTTCACGATGGCCGGTCCGTGGGTGGGGGTCGCCGCGCCCGGTGAGCAGATCGTCTCGTTGGGCAACGCCCCCAACTCCGGACTGGTCAACGGCCAACCGTCCAACAAGGAACCGTTGGTGCCGATCAACGGAACCAGCTTTGCCGCGGCCTATGTCTCCGGAATCGCCGCACTGGTGCGCTCGGAGTTCCCCGACCTGACCTCGCGCCAGGTGGTCAACCGGATCGTCGCCTCGGCGCACAACGCGGCCCGCGCACCGTCAAATCTGGTCGGCGCCGGCGTCATCGACCCAGTGGCGGCCCTGACCTGGGACATCCCTGAAGGGGAGACGGTCCCGGCCAACATGCCGGTCGTGCGGGTGGATCCCCCTCCACCACCGCCCCCGGACAACCGGTTGCCCCGCATGATTGCGCTCGGCGCCGGCATCCTGGCTGTCGCAGTCGCCGTCATCGCCGTCACCATGATTGGAATGCGCCGTGGCAACAACGGTTGACCGCCGTCGGCGGCTACACCTGGCTCCGGCCGTCCCGAGTTGGCGCCGGGTGACCGTCCTGGTGTCACTGCTGCTGCTGGGGTGGGCGGCGCTGCTGCCTGCAGGCCAGCGGCCGCAGTGGTGGCATTACGCCATCGGTGTCGTACTGATTCTGGCGTTCCTCGGTTCCTGGCACGGCCAGCACGTTTCCACGACGCTGCGCCGCTGGGCGCCGCTGTCGGTGTACAACCGCCGCCAGCGCACGCGACGCGTGCAGCCCGGCCGCCGCGGCGCCGCGCAGAACTCCGACGGTCCCGCCTTGCCGGAGCCTCGATCGAACACACTTGAGGCGCGCATCGTGATCCATCTGCGGCCGCACCCGCACACGATCACTACTCCGGGCGACAGCACCGACCAGCTGCCATGGCAATTCGTGACGAGCTGGCTTCACCGCTACGGCGTACGCGCTGACGTCCTGACGGTCGCGGCGGTCACGCGCACCCCGCCCGCGAGCGGTCTGCGCACTGACTCGGCCCCGCTGTTGACCGGCCTGACTCCTCAGCACCGGGATACCTGGCTGACGTACACGCTGCGCGCCGAAAGCAACGTCTCCGCGCTTACTGCACGACGGACCACGATGGGCAGCTCAGCTGCGGACGCGGAAAGCACTGGCCCCCAGCGGGCGGCGCTGGCCGACACGGTGGCCCGTCGCTTGATCGCCGAGCTGCGCGAGCGGGGATGGCTGGCGACTCTCTCAGATGACGACGGCCACAAGCTGCCTGAGTTCGTGCCCGCGTCCGCCGCGGTCCGCCGCGAACACTGGACGGGCACCGAACACACCGACGGGTTCCGGGCGGTCTACGCGGTCGATCCGGGTCGCCTCGTCGAGGTCCTGCAGACGTTGCCGACCGTGGCGACCAAGGCCACCTGGGTCGTCCTCACCGTGCGCACCCCGCCGCTGCAGCCCGCCTCGATCGAGGCGTGCGTGGGCATGGTCACCAGCGCCAAGCCGGCCCGAAACCCTTTGCCGGGTCTGGAGGGATTCCATGGCCTGCACCGCAAAGCCGCGCCGGCGCTGGCGGTGACCGGGTTCGAGCACGAAGACTTCGACCTGCCTACCTCCGGGGTGGCCTGGGATGCGCTCACGCAGTTGTCGTGGCCCACGGCCGCGGCCGGGATACCGATCGGCTTCAATCGCCGCCGCGAGCCGGTGTACCTGGGTCTGGCGTCACCGGAGCCGGTACGCATCACCGTGACGGGCACAGGACAGTTTCACCTGGGCATCGTGTCCCGGCTGGCGCTGTCTGGACTACCGGTGGCGGTGTACACCGCGGATCCGCGCTCGTGGGCGACGCTGGTCAACCACGGAGCGCCGCAACAGTTCGCGATCCGACCGCCGACACCGGTGCCCGGTTCGATCGTGGTCACCGATGGCAGCATCGACGCACCGTCGGGGCCGATCACGGTGACGCTGCGCCGTCCGCAATCCGCGCAGGCCCCGTCGACGACGATCGTCATCACCCAGGACGGCGCTCGCGCGAACTTGTTCCATCTGACGACCGCTCACGGCCGTCAGCTTCTCAGCACTCGACTCGTCGACCAGGCGCCGCCGAGGGGCTGAATCTGGCTGCTGCGCGCTGCGTTGACGGCTACGCGGCCATCGCAAGAACGAATGTGGGGCGGTCACCGGATCCGGTGACCGCCCCACATTTGTGGTGCTTGTTCAGTCGCTCAGCCCCACTTGGCGCCCTGGTGGGCGTCGCGGCCCATCATCTGGTTGGTGTTGTCGTCGTAGGCGGTCGCCATACCGCGCAGACCGGTGATGGTCTCCTGCAGCGCGGCGTTCCACTGCGCGATCCACTGGTTGACGGTCATACCGGTCGGCCCCTGCCAGGCCGCACCGAGCGCGGCCTGCTCGGCTTCGACGTTGCCGCCGAGCGCGTCGAGGGAGGTGGCCTGGGTCTGCATCTGCCCGACCACTTCCTTCATGCCGGGGTAGTTGTACAGGATCTGCGACATATCGAATGTTCCTTTCGGAGAGGAGGTTTAGTTGGGTGGTCGGCGTTTAGGCGCGGATGGAGATGTCGCCGCCGTCGGAGATCGGCACCGACTGCAAGTTGGAGGCGTTCATCCCGTCGGTGCTCTGGTAGTCCGTGCCGGCCTCGCCGACGTTGACGCCGGCCATCTGCAGCAGGCCCTGCAGCTTGGTGGAGCCGTTGACGAATCGTGCGTGAGACTGCTGGAAGGCCAGGTTGGCCTCGCCCTGGTTCATGGCCTGGGCGTAGGCAGCGGTGCCTTCGGCCTGGTGCAGCACGTTGACGAAGCTGACCGTGGCGTCCTGCACGGCGGCCGAGGAGGACGCCAGCTGAGCGGTGTTCGCGTCGAGGAAGTTCGACATAAGGATTGCTCCCTTTCGTGTGAGTTGTGTGCGTTGCTGTGTCGTGTGTCAGTTGGGCTGAGTTGATCCCGCAGAGAAGGGTGATGTCTGTCAGCGGGTCATCGCGTAAGCCCCCCATCGCTGTCGGCGTCGGCGGCGTCGTCGCCGTCAGCGTCTTCGGAGTAGGTGGTGACTTGTTGAGATCCCTTGCTGCGGCGGTTATTTGCGCCTGATCCCATCATGCCGCTGCCGCCAGCACCTGTGCCGCCGGCACCTGCGCCCGGCAGACCGGTGGCCACCGGGGAGACCTTGGCCGCATTGGACATGTCCGCGCTCGCAGTCGGTGCCGATCCCCACGTCGACGGCATCATCGGGCGCGCCGGACCGCTGCCGAGCGCACCGCCGGCGAGGCTGGTCATGCCGGCAGGATTGAAACCCTGGATGGCGCCGGTGCCGGCGAAGCCGACAGCGGGCATCGCATTCTGGCCGAGTTCGCTGCCGAAGCCGCCCGCGAACTGGCTGAGCATGCTGCTGAGCTGCTGGGGTGCGGACGCCAGCATCTGCGGTGCCTGCGTGAGCATTTGGGCTGGGCCTTGGATCGCCGACGTCGCCGCCTGGGGTGCGCTGGAGGCGATGGAGGTGAATTGCTGCAACATGCTGGTGCCCATGTTCTCGGGCCTGAGCTGCTGGCTGGCTTGGTCGGCGGCGGTTTGGGATTGTTCGGTGGGTGTCGCCCCGGCGGCCTGCTGGATCTCCTCGGTCACCGACAGCGGTGCGGTTGCGGCCTTGCCCGCGATGAGCTTGTCCGACATCGCGTGGCCCGCGGTCAGCGATGCGCCGGTGGCGGTCGCGGTCGCCTGGGTGAAGAACCCCGCGGCGGTGGCCGCGATGCTGCCAGTCTCTCCGACGCCGGGAATCAGCGTCATGGGCGCGGGCAGGGTCTCGGGAACACTGGCGACAGCGGCACCGGTGGAGAAGTCGTATGTGGTCTGCACGTCGGCGGCCTGGTTCCACATCCGAATGTAGTCGGCCTCGTTCATGCCGATCGGGATCGTGTTGACGCCGAAGAAGTTGGTTGAGACCAGGACCCCGTGCACCACATGGTTGTTGATCAGTTCCACCATGGTGGGCATCAGTGCCACCGCAGTTTCGTATGAGACTGCGATTTCACCGTGCGCCACAGCCGCCAGGGTCGCCTTGATGACGACCTGCTGCATCCACATCAGCATCGGTTGGTGTGCGGCGATGAACTTCTCGGCCGACGGCCCCTGGTAGGTGGCTTGCACCGAGGCCAGGATCGCCTCCAACTCGGCGATCCCGGAAACGTACTCCGCGGCGACATGGGACCAGGAGGTGCCCGCGGCGGTGATCCCCGCTGCGGTGCCCCCCGTGTTGAGCAGTGTCGAGTTCACTTCCGGCGGGGCCGCGTGATAGATCGGCGTGGGCGGTAGTGCAGGCATGTGGAGTCCCCCCGAGGGTTTGGTTAAACCCCGACGCCGCCGGCAGCGGTGAGGGCCGCGACGCCCTGGTACTCGCCGCTGGCGTAGCTGGTGCTGGATTCGCCAAGACCGTAGGAGGTGGCCGCGGTGTGGAAGTTGCCCATGGCCACCATCGCGTCGTGCGCGAGGCCGCCGGCCTGCAGGCTGGCAGCTGTCTTGACCGACGCCACATCGGAGCCGGGAGGCAGGATCATGCCGTTGGCGACCATGTGGGAGGTGTTGACGGCGATCAGCCGAGCTGTCAGCGCGGCGACCTGTCCGGATGCCGCGCCAAGCGCTTCGGGAGTTACGTCAAGTTGCATGGGATTGCGTCCCCTCTTTCGCTGTGACCTTTTTTCCATTATCGGGCTCTTCATGATTGAGGGTGTAGAACGGTCAGCTGCTGTCGGCCTGTGATTGGGGTGTCTGGTTGGCTGGGTGTGTGCCGGAGGAGAAGCGGAAGAGTAAGAGGAAGAGCGCGGTGTCCGGGGGTGGTGTGGACCTGTCGATGCTGCAACAGCTGATGGCCGATGCTGGCCGGGATTTGTTCGCGGGAGTGTTCGATGAACCGACACCCGAGGTGGGAGCTGTGCCGGAGCGTGTGCGGGGTTTCCGGGTGCGGGTCGACCTGATGTACGCCAAGCCGCCGATCTGGCGTCGTCTGGTCCTGCCGGGTGACCTCGTGCTCGATGAGCTGCATGACGTGCTGCAGGTTGCGATGGGCTGGCAGGACGGTCATCTGCATAAGTTCGGTGTCGGGGCGGACCGGCGTACCCGTGCCTACTTCGTCACCAGATTTGATCTCAGCGAAGGCGACGACGGTCTCGTCGAGGACGGTGTGCGCCTGGATCAGGTGGTCTCCGGTAAGGGCGACCGGTTGTTCTATGACTACGACTTCGGCGACGGATGGGAGCACGTGCTGGTGGTCGAAGACGTTCTCGATGATCCACCTTCGGCTCCGGTGTGCCTGGCGGGCAAGATGGCCTGCCCGCCGGAGGATTGTGGTGGCTTGGGCGGCTATGAGGAATTGGCTGCGTGGGTTCGTGGCGGGTACGACCCGCGGGCAACACCGATGGGGCTGGGTGCGCAGGAGATGCGCGACTGGCTGCCCCGAGGCTGGCACCCCGATCGTTTCTCGGTGACCGAGACCAATGACGCTCTGGCCGCGTCGAATATGCGTTGAGGACTCTTCACTGCCGAGGTGCAAGGAGCTGAGTTCGGAAGCCTCCGGTCTCGAGCAGTGACCGGGCGATGTAGTTGGTGAGGTTGCGGAAGCCCAGCGCGGATCCGCGCAGGTGTTCGAGGCGGCCGTTGATCGCTTCGGTGGGCCCGTTGGAGGTGCCGGGGCGGTCGAAGTAGGCCAGCACGTCGGCGGCACGCTTCTTCAGGGTCCGTCCCAGGGTGATCAGTTCGGTCAGCGGCTTGGGAACGCCGGTGCTCAGCGTGGTGATCAGCGCCGCCATCATCGTGCGGCCTTTCGTGCGGTCGGGTTCACGATACGCGGCCACGGTGCGCTGATACATCTGCCAGGTGGCCTCGACTTCTGCGTGGGCGTCGGCGGCGAACAAGGCGGCCAGCCGGGTGCGCTGGCGGTCGGTGAGCAGATCGGCACCGGTGTGCAGGGTGCGTCGGCAGGTGTAGAGCGGGTCGGACTTGCGGCCGCGGTGCCCACATGTCGCCAGCTGCACCCGGCGGCGGCACTCATCGAGGGCGTTGCCAGCCAGGCGCACCACGTGGAAAGGGTCCATCACCGTCGCCGCCTCGGGCAGTTCCTCGGCGGTAGCGGTCTTGAACCCGGAGAAGCCATCCATAGCAACAACGTCCACGCCGTCACGCCAGTCCTGCGGCCGCTCGGCCAACCAGTCCTGAAACGCCTTTTTTGAGCGACCCTCGACCATGTCGAGCAGCCGAGCCGGACCGGTCCCGTCACGCACAGGGGTGAGATCGATGATGACGGTGACGTACCTGTCACCGCGACGGGTGTGCCGCCAGACGTGCTCATCGACGCCGATCACCGCCACGCCGTCGAAACGGGCCGGATCGGCGATCAGCACCCGTCGGCCTTCTGCCAGCACCGCGTTGTTGGCGGTGTTCCACGACACCGCGAGCGCTTCGGCGATGCGAGCCACGGATAGATGCTGGCAGACAATGGCTTCCAGCGCCCACCGCAGAGCACGCCGCGACAGCTTGGCACGTGGTTCGGCCATCCTGGTGGTGTCTTGTCGCCACACGTGGGCGCAGCCGGCGCACCGGTAGCGACGGATGGTCACCAGCAGTGTGGTGGGGCGCCACCCGAACGGCTCATGGGCCAGAGTACGGGTGAGGCTGTCGCGTGGGATGCCTTCTTCGCCGCAGCGACGACACCACCGGTCCTCGTCGGTCACCCGGCACGCCAGCACAGCACGGCCGGGCTCAAGGCGTTGTCCGGTCACCTGCAGCCCAAGTTCGTCGAGGCGGCAGAAAGTCGTCAGGTCAGCGCAGGCGAAGCCCGCCCGACCGGTAGCGTCAGGCACGTCGAGGTCTTTCGGATGAGGAGTGTAGGAACCCTCATTTTCGAGAGACCTCGACCTCTATCCCGGCAACGACGCGCCAACCACCTCTACACCCTCATCTGTGAAGAGCCCATTATCGCCGTGGTTCCGGCAGGGCAATGACGGCAATTTCGCAGGTGCTTCTCTGAAAAATTACGGTACTGCCAGCAAATGACACGCGCCACTAAACCCAACACGTCCCTGGGGGGTGGCAACACCCTCCACGTGGACTTTTAACAGGGCCGTAACACTCAGTTGGGGGGTGCAGCCAACTGCACGTAGCCGGCGTTGTCCTGACTGCCGCCCACTACTTGACCTCGACCAGGTGGCAGCCCGACCTCGAATTTGACGCCACCCACCTTGTCGCGGTCCGACCGTGCACCCAGCAGGATCCGAGTGGATGGCTGCGTCGAAAGGTGGTGCGGAATACCGTTGGTCTGCACTTCGGCGGCCATGAGTTCGGCGGCCCGGTGGGTCACGATGACCCTCAGGCCGCGGTCGGCAGCATTGGGCAGATGCCGCAGCAGCGGTTCCCAGGTGGCCACGGTCATGCCCATCCCCGGCGCGGCCGGCGCCCCGGCGGTGACCTGCTGGTGCAACTGCTGACGCAGCGGTACCGCGTCGAGGTCATCGACGATGAGATAGATCTTCGGCCCCTCGTACGTCCACGCGCGCCGCTGCTCCCAGCCCGATGATGACGGCGGCTGACGCTTGTCGAGGATCGTCGCGATCTGGTCGACACGACGCGCCATCACGTTGAAGTCCGTTTCGTAGAAGTCGGCCGGATTCTCGTCATCGGGACGCGGCTCTACCAACATGCGCGTCGCCTCACCCAGCCGACGCTTGGGGTCGAACAGGACGATGATCGCCTCATTGGGCGACTGCCGGCCCGCGGTGATGCTCGCGATGGTGTTGAGGATGAAGCTCGACTTGCCGTGATGGTCGTCGCCGAAGACAGCCAGCAGGGGATCGGTCGCGAAATCGACCACCATCGGTTGCAGATCGCGGCCGCGCACGCCAAGGGCGTGACGTTCCCCACCGAGGTCGCGCGAGCTGGGCAGCGAGCGCGCTTCGACGCGGGTGGGCAGCAGCCGCGGCCCCGGTGCCCGCCGGTGGCCGGCGAACCGCTCGGTGATGGCCTGGACCGTCTCGCGCACCTTGGTATCGAGGTCGTCCATTGTCGCTTGGCCGTCGGTGCGGCCGACGGCGAAGCGGATGACATCGCCGGTGGAGGTGATACCGCGACCGGGCTGGTCAGCTGGGATGCGGTCCTGCGGGCGGATCATCTTGTCTTCGATGCGGGCGCGCACCTGCGAGTTGGCGGCGTTGGCCAGCTTCAGCTCGTAGCGGGCGTTGATCTGGTTCTGAATGACGTTGCCCAGCTTGATCCAGTCCGAGGCGGTGATGACCACGTGCACGCCATGGCCGCCGCTGATCAACGTCTCGATGTTCTTTACCTGCGGGTTCTTCGGATTGAGGATCGAGGTGTTGTCGTCGATGAAGTTCTCCCAGCCGTCCACGATCACGAACAAGTCAGTGGGGAACCCGTCGTCGAGAGCGCGATCTCCGGCTTGCCGCTTACGTCGCCATTCGTCGACCGAGAGGATGTTGTGCTGCTGGAAGAGGCGCCGCCGGCGCATCAGGACCGCTTCTAGGTCGCCCAGCAGCCGCAGATTGACCTCGCGCCGGCCTTCACCGCCGATAGCGCCCACATGGGGCAGATCGCGCAGCACACCCAGAGCCGGACCGCCGTAACTCATCAGGTAGAAGCCGACCTCGGTCGGGGAGTACCTGCTTGCGGCTGACAGGACGAAGGTCTGCACCACCGACGACGCCTCGTCTTTACGCATGCCCAGCACCGACACGTTGCCCTCGTCGAGGCTGTAGCGCAGCAGACCGTGGCTGAGTTGGCGCGGCCGGTCGATCTCGCCCAGCGGCCACCACGGCGCGGCCCCGGGGCGCTGCGGGGCTCCCTGGGCCTGGGTGAGGATGCTGTCGAGCGGGATCGGGTCGTCCAGCGGCGGCGACCACAGCTGGGGGACCTTCTTGCCGTAGGCGGCAGTCAGCTGCGGACCGACGGTCAGCACCAGCGACCGTGGCGGGCCTTCGAGTACGGACTCTGCGGCGATCTCCTCTTCAATCACGGTGTCAGCGTCGGGTTCGACCCGGCCGGCGGTGAACAGTCGGGCACGAGGGCTGGCGCTGATCACCCGGCGGTTGACCGTGGTGGGCGGCTCGTAGCGGCTGGGCAGCATGAAACCGCGATACTTCACCGGCTCCGCACCGGGGGCTCGCACGAAATATCCTGTGCCCTTTACGGTTTTTCCATCGGCGATGTGGTAGGCGTCGGCGTTGCCGATGACGCGGCGTGAGATCGACTCCGAAGCCACCTTCAGGCCGATGCGGTACTGGGTGTTGTCAGGGATCCGCTTGATCACGCCTTCGTCGAGGGTCTGGCTGGCGAACAGGAAGAACACGCCCTGTGAGCGACCCTTACGGGTCACGGTGTCGAAGACATCGGCCATCTCCGGGTGATCCTTGAGCAGCAGTGAGAATTCGTCGACCACCACGAACATGAACGGGACAGGCGGCAGATGCGCCCCGGCCGGGGTGGCCCGGGCTTCGTTGTACTCGATCAGCGACTGGAACGCTGCGCCCTTGATCTGATTGCCCGCCTCGTGGAAGATCCGGCCACGCAGATCGAGCAGACCCAGCAGTGTGTCCCCGAAACGATCAACCAGGGAACGCTTTTCCTCCATGTTGGTGATCACCGCGACCGTGTGGGGATAGTCGGCGAACGCGTCGAAGCCGGCCCCGTCCTTGAAGTCGGTCAAGATGGCCTGCACGACGTCGGGGGAATGCTGAATGAACAGTCCCTCGACGAGGGTGGCCAGCGTCGTCGACTTGCCCGATCCGGTCATGCCGATCATCAGTCCATGCGGTCCGTTGCCGCCGTCGGCTTCGTCTTTGAGGTCGACGATCAGCGGAGCACCACTGGGTTGCAGTCCGATCGGCACTCGCAGCAGCGGCTCCAGGTTTACCGGCTCGCCGGTGCCCACCGGCAGCATCCGCGGCTTCCACAACGCGTGCACATCCAGATTGGCCGCGTTGGTTACCCCCAGCAGCGACAACATGTTCTGCGCTGCAGCCGATTCCGCGTCCTGGCGACCGATTGGGGCGCTGTCCCACTTGGACAGTTGGCGGGCCAGGTGGGCGATCACCGGCTCGCCGAGGCTGTCGGGTTCGGCGCAGAACAGCTGCCACCGGAAGTTGTGCCAGTGCTGCATCCGTAGCGGCGCATCGTCGGCGTTGCCGTCACGGTCAACTCGCAGCAGCAGTTCGCGAGGATGCGCGGCGTAGTCGGGGTCGGGTCCCTCCCCGTGGCGCAGCGCGATCACGGTGACACCATCGCGAGAAGCGATGCGCCGCACCGCCGACGAGGGTGCGTCGGCGTCCGCAATGACGACCACCACGTGCTTGTTGGATTTGCTGACTGCCGCGGCGTCGAAGTTTCCCTTATCGTCGACGACCTTGGCGCGTTCCTTGAGTAGTGGCTCCAGCATCGCTTCGACGTCACTGAGCGATGCGCTCAGGAACCGTGCCGGTCCGGCGCCGTCGATGTCCTGGCTCTCGGTGTGAGGAATCCACTTGGCCCAGGCCCAGCGCGACTCCAGGTGCGGTGAGACGATCGCCAGCGCGGTGTCATTGGGGGTGTGCCAGCACACCAGCTGCGCCACCCACGCCCGCACGGCAGCCTCAAACACGCCACGCTCGCCGTAGATACCGATCATGCCTAGTCCTGCGAAGTTGATCGCCTTGGGGCAGTGTGGAATCGACTGCTGCACCGCCCGCAGGTGCTGCAGAGCGGTCTTGGTCACCGGTTCGAGATCCAGCTCGGACTCGACCGGCTTGACCTTGACCTTCGCGGCCAACTTCACCTCATCGCGGCCGACCCGGATGTGGAGGTAGTCAGGGTCGCTCGCGCCGCGTTCCCACATCCGCGGCCCGTCGAGCACCGCTTCGAGCACGTCTGGATCCGGGTGCGACCACTCGGCGCCGGCCTTCTGCGCGTCGGCCGCCTCCCGGATCTGCTCGGCCATACCCGACAGGTAGCGCAGGTACTCGGCGCGCTCGGAGTTGACCTCGGCTTTGCTCATCTCCGAGTTGCCGCTCTGGCCCTGCATCGAGGAGAACAGCGCGATGCCCATCATCGCCATGAAGAACAGGTACATGGGGTTCATCTGGCGGAACCCCATGATGAACATCATTGCGACCATGCCGACGATGACGACGCCGAACACCCACGGCAACGCCTTCTTCCACGCGCTGACCTCAATGGTGCGAGGCAGCTCCGGTGGCGGCTCGAAGAGGAAGTTGTCCTTCGGTGCGGGCTTAGGGCCGCTGACGCGCCGCCGCTGAGGGAATCTCGCTCGCATTTCCGGCTTTCCGTTTAGTGCGCAACCAGCGCATCGTCTTTGGACAAGGTGGGCCCTGGGGCGAACAGGCTCAGCAATGACCAGGGGATGGGGAGAGGTTCGGCGGTCATGCCGAGCGACTCGGCTGGACCCCCACCGGCGCCGCCGGGGGTACTCGGGGCCTCCAGCCCGTAGCGCACCCCGAGGTCGGACACCCAGAACGTCGACTCCTTGGTCGCCGATTCCGGCTGCTGACCGGTGACCTGGACGTAGAAGCCGCGGCCCTTGGGCAGGATGGCGCGCTGCGCGGAGGTGGGGCCGGCGCCGGTGAGAGTCACCGGCTTGGTGTCCTCGGCAACGGGAAGGGATTGGCCAACCAGCAGGGTCAGACTTGACGTCGGTGCGCCGTCGAGCTTCACCCACTGCCCGCACGACACGGGATCGGTTGTGGGGTCGATGATCTGAAGCGCATCGGTCGGATAGTCCTCGACCGGGACCGGCTCGGCTTTGGGCGCCTTTGCGATCTGGTCGGGGGTCAGCGCCGGCGGTTCGACGAGGCCGTAGGCGTCGTTGGCGCGCAGGATCGCAGCGATCACTGGGGAGATCGGCTGAATCCCTTCGGCGGTGACGACGTAATAGCGCAGCTGGTTGTTCTCGTCCCGGTCGACGACGACCGACCCGATCAACGGAGCCTGTTGCCCGGCCACTGGCCACGGGAAACGCGGCGGATCGCCGGCGTTGGCGATGAACGGCACTGCAAGCGGCGGGGATTCGGGGATGAGGTTTAGCAGCGAGCGGTCGATGGTGCGCGGATTGGGGGTGTCGACGTTGATGCCGACGGCTGCGGTGACCGCGGCGTTGTTCAAGTCGATCTCACTGCGCTTGTTACCCCAGATCAGCCAGGTGCTCTGGTCGCCGTTGTCAGTGGCCAGGACCGCTGCGTTGTCCTGCATCGGTGTGGCGTGTCCCGGGCCGGGCACCGGATCGCCGGAGATGATCGTGGTTCCGGCGTCGGGGCCACCCACGGCATCGCAGACCATCCACCGGGCGTCGCGGGTGGGGTTCTGTTCCATCCGAGACGGCGCGTTGGGAATGCCGAGGGTGTTGCCGAGGGGAAACTTGTCGATCTCGCTGGGCTTGACCACGGTGGGATTTTCGGGCTTGCCGACGATCAGCCGTGCGCTGGCGAGATTGAGCACCGGGTGCAGTTCGTCGTCGATGCGAACGTACAGCGCATTGGTGGAGCGCTCCGCGAGGATGGCCTGTCCGCCGCTGGTCCCGGCCGGCCGCAGGATCGACAGGATGAACGCGCCGGCCAGCAGGATCACTCCCAGCATCAGACCGACGCTCAGGGCGCGGCCCTGACGGCGCAGCGGGTCGGTGAGCATGCGGGTGTCGCGCAACGCGACACCATTGCTGATCCGTCGAATCAGGAAGCGCCATCCGGAGATCTGGTGTTTGGTGACGAATCCCCACGGGCGGGTGCGCTGCGATGTCGGGCCGGGCTCTGCGCTCTTGGATTTGAAGCCACGCCGCGGCTGAAGCGGTGTCGTCACTGCGCACCTCCGGTCGCGCCTCGGCTCAGTTCGATGTTCTGTTCTTTTTCGGCGCGACCGATTTCGCGGGAGACCGCGGCGCGCAGGTCATCTCCGGTGATGGTCTGCAGTTCCTCGGCGGTGGTGTCGGGGCCGAGCTTGCCGGTGACGTCGAGTCGGTGATCGCGTTCCTCTTCGGCGAAGCCGATCAGGTTGTCAGCGAGGCGGGCGTTGCCGAGCACGTCGAGCGCCGGGCGGCGGCGACCAGTGGTGTCCAGTGCGGTGGCGGCACTGAGGTCGGCGTAGGCCTGGCGAAGCGGTTCGACGTCTTCGACGATGCTGCCGCCCTTGACTGCCTTGCGGGTGGTGATCTCGACGAGTTCGTCCACGGAGTAGGAGGGCAGGGTAATCGCACGAGTGAAGCGCCCGCGCAGGCCTTCATTGGAGTCCAGGAACTCCTGCATCTTGTCGGCGTATCCGGCGGCGATCACCATCAGCTTGTCGGCGTGATTGGTCATGGCGCGGATCAGTTCGGCGATCACCAGCGGGCCGAAGTCGTTCTCGGAACCGGAGTCGGTCAACGCGTATGCCTCGTCGATGAACAGGACACCGCCGCCGCTGTCGATGATGCGGTCGATGATCTGTCGAACCTTCGCCTCGGAGCCGCCGATGATCTTGTCGACCAGGTCGGCGCGCCCGGTTTCGACGAACGTGTCTGACGGCAGGACGTCGGCGGCGCACAGCAGCTTGGCGATCACGCGCGCGATGGTGGTTTTGCCGGTTCCCGGCGGTCCTTTGAGAACCAGGTGCAACGACTTGTTGCGGACCGGAAGTCCCAGAGCCTCACGTTGTTTGGTGGCGCGAACACTGGATTCCAGTCGCGCGATCTGCTCTTTGACTTCGGCCATGCCGACGAACTCGGCGAGTTCTGCGTCGGCTTCGGCGCGAAGTTCTTCCCGGCGGGACGCGCCGAGCTGACGGGCGAAGTCACGCTCGCCAGGCTCGGTGTCAGGGTCCCAGTAGTCGGTGCGGGCGTCGATGCGGGCTGCGGTGGTCGGTTGGATGCCGTAACCGGGGTCGCTGAGCGCGGTGCCGATCGTCGCGCGCACATTGTCCTGGATGCCGGCGATGCCGTAGGCCTCGTTCAACAGTGCCGTGGCGGTGTCGGCACGGCCCAACGCGCGCGCCGACAGCGCGGCGGCCAGCAAGGCTTCGGAGCTGGCCGCGGGAATGGGGCCCTGCCCGTGGTCGCTCAATTGGTCGAATGCCGGCTCCCACAGACCGAGGTAGGCGGTAGCCAGGCCCTGCGCGACCGACATCGCCTGGAAGAGATAGGGGTCGTTGCGGGCCTGCGGTGTGAGCGGCGCCAACACCCGACGCACGTCGTGCCAGCGCTTGGCGCGGAAGAAGATGACGGCCAGGACCCAGCCGGCGTGCTGCGGATGTGCGTGCAGCAGTCGGTCGTCGAGCAGGTCTCGGGCGGCGCTGTAGTCGCCGTCGCGTGCCCGTGCCGCAGCGCAGGCCATGACCACCCCGTCGGCGCCGCGGGCGTGCAGCTGCACGTACAGGCCGGTGTCGAACGGGAAGTCCACGGCGTCGGCGGCGACGTCGGCAGCTGAGATCAGCTCGCCGGCGGTGTCGAGGGCGCGGTAGGCACTCTCCAGCACCACGCGGTCGGTGGCGCCGCTGGCGGCCAGGCCTAGCCATCCGTCGCACAGGTCGGGGTACTGCGCGGTCAGTCGCTCGAACCCGATGCGGGCCTGACGTAGGTCGGCGACCTGCCGGCGGCCGAACACCTCAGCCCCCAGGGCGGCGCAGCTGCTGGTGAACAGGTCCAGCGCGTCGTGGTCGATCACTGCTGCTCCAGCACGCTGGCAACCTCCGCGGTGACCTTCGTCGACACCTGGATGAATCCTTCCTCGGACATCGCCAGCAGCAGTTCGCTGAGCTTGTCACCGGGATAACGGCTGAACACGTCCTCGGTGAAGGTGGCCGATACGACCATGCCGTCACCGCCGAAGACAATTTCGTTGTCGCCGTCGGGGCAGGGGACTGTCACTTGCAGTCCTTCGACGTTGCGGCGGGCGTTGCGTATCCGGTCGAGAAACTCCCGGCCACGGGCGATCTCAGTGGATACCGCGGGGTGCAGGGGGATGTCCATCAGAGGTGCCTAACGCTTATCGGGCTGAGGTGTGACCAGGCGGCGCGACGGTCGGCGACCGGACCCGGTGAGGTGTGCCGTGACGGTCGACTGATCAGTCATGCCATCAGCGTGGCACAAAAGTGGGACACGGCGGTCAACGTCTGCGCAGCTATCCATCGCCGTCGCCGGCAACGTCTTTCTTCCGGCGCGCCAAGCGTTCTTTGACGGCGTTCTGCGCGTCAGGATTCACCACGGGCGCAGCAGCCTTGGGTATCTCGCCGACGACGCCGGGGCGGCCGCTGCCCTCCACCTCGGCCAGCGGGTCCTCGTAGCTGTTGATCTTGGAGGTCTTGTTGTCACCGCCGGGCCGACCTCCCATCGGCATCATGCCGCCGCCCATTGCACCGCTGCCCGCCGCGGCCGCCACCGCGGGCTTCACGGGTGCAGCGGCGCTCGACGGTGTGGCGCTAGGCGAACCGGTCAACGACGCGGGATGGGTGGCGCCGGGCAGGTTGCTTGACGGTTTGATGGGACTGCCCCCACCACCGCCACCACCGCTGCCTTTCCCGGCACCGGCAAGAGGCTTGGCCATGGCGGCGGGCTTGAGAGGGCTGCTGCCGGCGGCCGTCTTCGCAGCATCCCCGCCAAGCTTGCTCACCTGCTCGCCGAGCTGTTGGGCCATTTGACCGACCGACTGCAGGGGATTGGCCTTGCCGAGCGACTGCGTCAGCGGGCCGAGTGCACCCATCAGCGGCTGCAACATGTCCTGCATGCCGCCCGATGCCGGGTCCTCGGCCTCGCCCGTCCTTTCGCCCTCGCCCTTTTTCTTGTCCGACTCGCCTGGTTCCTGACTGTTGGGGTCCATGCCCGGGTCGGGGATATCACCGAGTGGGGTGCTCACGACCTCACCGCCGGCCTGCAAACCAGTCGCGGCCACCCCTTTGAGGGCTTCCTTGTCGTCGAGGGTTTGTTGGTAGGCATCCACGAGGGGCTGGTACGACTCACCGAACGCCGCCCTGAGTCCCTGTGCCTCTGCCAGTTGAGTTTTCAGGCTCGCCCAACTTGCCGACGGGCCGACCTGACCATAGGTCAGCGTATGCAGGTTGCCTGCCGACTCGTATCCGGCCGCGAGCGCCGTGGCGTGCTCGGCCACGGCTTCGGTGAAGGCGATTCCTCGAGTCAGTTTGGCGGCCATCCCCGGTGTCGCCGCAGACTCACCAGTGGCCAGCAGTTCTGCCTGGGCATTGACCAGGCTGGCGTTGGCGGCAGCGGCACGGGAGGCCAGGGTGTTCAGCCGAGTCGCAGCGGATACGGCCGGGCCGGGGCCGGCACCGGCTTCCAGCTGCTGGGCCAGCGACTCGCCCTCAGTGCCACTGACATCGGGGATCGGGTCGAAGGTGGGCATGGCGGACGGGGCTGCTGCGGGGCGAGTGAAGCTGCTCATCGTCGCAGCTGGCGCGCCGACTGATGAGCTTCCACCGAACTGACCGAAGGAGGCTGCGCCCTGGCTGTCGCCGATCTCATAGCTGGCGGCGGTGTCGTTCATGCCGGCGGCCGCGTTGGTGGCCTGGTCGGATCCGGCGCGGACGTGCCCGAGCAACCACTGATGGCGGGCGTTGAGATTGCGCATGATGGTCTCCGACGCCGGATCCGACGCACAGGCCGGCGTCGGTGTCGGGTCGTCGAAATCTGAGCCCAGCAGCACCCCGGCGAGTTCGACGAGTTCGCCGGTGCGGCGGAACCCGTCGGTGTCGACATTCAAAGCGGCCATGACTGTATTTTCTCCCGAGTCGACGCACCCGCGACTCACCAATTTCTCGCCGGCACCGTCAACGGTCTAGGTCTACAGCAACCCCGGCGGAATCGCGGGGCCGGCGTTGGGGCCTGCGGCGGCACCGCCTGGATCAACGGCCACGTTGTCGTCGTGCCAGCCGGGTGCGGTGAACCAGTCGTCGGGATCGCTGACCGACACCGATTGGATGCGTCGGGCGCCCTCGGAGTCACCGGTCTGATACGCCGCGGCGTGCTCGGTGAACCGCGTCGAGTACACCCCGAAGTCGGCGGCCTTCTTCTCCAGCGCCGCCTGTCGGCGCCCCAATCCGGCCACCACGCCGACCGCCACCGGATAGCCCATCGCACCGTGGCTGGCGATGATCCGATTCACCTCGTCGACGGCCTGCGGACCGATCGCCGCGGCCGCAGCCTGCAACTCGGCGTACTGCTCACTGACGTTGGTCAGATCAGCCGGATTGACATCGAGCTTGCCCTCACCGGAACCGTGGTTGCCGCCCTTGTCGTCACCGCTGTGCAGGCCGGCCGGTTGGACGGAGCCGGGGGCAAGGGGACGTTTGTCGGGCCACCACAGGCCGGGGTCGGTCTGGTCCTGCACGTAGTCGTGCATCCAGTAGGGCGGCAGCTCGCCGGGGTGACTTGGTGACCACCGGATGGGTTCGTCGTCACCGGTGCCGTGGATTCCGTCGAGGGTGGAGCGCGGCATTCCTTGTGAGGTGTCGAACTGCGATTCGGGGATGTGAGGCGGGTACTGGGGGACCTGCCAGGTGCCGTCGGGGCCGGGAGCGCCCTCCGGGTACAGCGGTGAGCCGTCGTCGAAGCCTCCGGGCGGTCCGGAGGGGTAGATGATGTTCGGTGCGGGGGTGGGTGTCGGCTCGTTCGGTTGAGTCATGACTCTCCTAGATCAGGTTCGGGGGAATGGCTGGGCCGGCGTTGGGCCTGCGGCGGCACCGCCGGGATCAACGGCCACGTTGTTGTCGTGCCAGACGGGTGCGGTGAACCAGTCGTCGGGACCGCTGACCGACACCGATTGGATGCGTCGGGCCCGGTGGGAACGGCGCACGCGTCGATGGATCCGGTGCATCAGGATCGCCTATCTCAGTCATCGGTGCCTCCTGCCCGTTCAGGTCGCTGCCTGTGTTGCGTCCCGCTCCTCGGTGAGCGATCGAAGAGACGGTGCTACTCACCATCTCCAACGCGACTAACACAGTTGCCCCTATTTGACTTTGTACCTGGTCGTTGGTGTTTGCCGCGAGCGCTGAGGCGTGTTTGCGCGCACGCAGTTGCCGGCGGCTGCGCCCGCTCCGGTCTTGGCGGTAGATCGCCGCGGTCGGCGTCGGTCCAGTGTCCTGATGGGGCCACCTCGCTCACTGGTCGTCTTGCAGCGGGTCGTAGCGGTGGGCGAACGCTGATTGTGCGCACGCGGTGAATAGCTCACCGAGGCCGTCCGCGCCTAGGGGTTTGAGTCGTTCGGGTTGCGCGTCAACGTCGACGATCTCGCCGGTAGTGCGCACCGAGACGGACATCGCCGGCGGGTCGGTGGCGGCGGTGGTGATGACTTCATCGTCGTCATCTTTGAACTGGGACAACGTGATCGAGTGCATGTGGACCTACCCTGCTTGTTTGGTCAAATCGAGTACTGCCGGATCCCGGTCGGGTCCGGGCACGGTGCTGAGGTATTGGCTGCGCAGCGCGCGGTATGCGTCCTTGTCGTGCCCGTCCAGAGCGGCCTGCATACCGATCTGCCACAGATCTTGGCGTGCGTTGTCGTACCAGAGTCCTTTGCGTGCGATTTCCACTGCAGCACTGAAGTTCTTGGTTGAGTGGTGGCGGCCGGCGAGGACGACCGCGGCTCCGGCGACGCGATCGCGGATCTCGTCGCGCAGGTCCTTGGTCCAGGCCCACTCCTTCGGCGGCACCCCGCCCAGGGGCGGGCCGGTGACCAGGCTCATCGCGGCAATCAGGTTGGCCGTCGAGGTGGTGTCGATGAGGATCTCGACTAGCCGCTCGAACTCCAACCAGTCCGAACGCACCGCGTTGTGCAGCACGTAGCCGCCGTCTTTCATCGGCGGTAGCGCCTTGGGGCCACCGACGTGGGTCACTCCGAGCCGCGCACGTAGCAGTGAAACCTGTTGTGTAACGGTCTTTTCTGAGGCCCCTCCGTTGAAGACTGCGCGGATAATCTCGCCGCTGTCAGCGAAGCGGTTGTGCTGCAGAAAAACCGTCAGTTCGTTGAGACGCTTCTCGCGTGGGCCGGGTGCCTGAGCGCTGTGGGGTGGCTTGAGGTCGACCTGGCCGAGGATGCGGTTCCAGATGGGCGCGATCTCGGGTGCCGCCGTTTCCGCCGCGGACTCGCCGATGGCGTCATCCCCGACCGCACCGGATGTCTGCGCGAGTTCGGGGGCCGGGGTCGCGGCCTCAGCAGCGGTCCGGTCGTCGCGCGTGTCCGGCGCCGGGGTCGCGGCGAGGGGGGCCGGAAGCGGTGCAGCGCCGACGTCCGGCCGGTCCGCCGCGGCGGGGCCATCGTCCTCGGCTGGCCATGAGGCAGCGTCGTCATCGGTCCCTGCGGCGGCGATGGGGGCTGAACGGGCGAAGAAGTCGATCGGCTCAGCGCTGGCTTCGCCTTCGGCGGCCGGTGTCCACGCAGGCAGCCGGGGGTCGGTGTTGGTGTCATCGAACTCGTCTGCGGGCTGCAGCTGCTCGGAGGCCGCTGCAGCGGGTTCGAGCGGGGTGGCGGCCACTGCAGGCTGGTCGGTGAGCAAATCTGCGCAGCGTTCAATGACGGCGGGGCTCGGGAGGATCAAGGTGGCGGACATGGGCCGGGTCACGCCGTTGCTGATCTGGCCGAGCCGATCCGGGCCGCACGTGATGGTCCACTTCGTATCGACGGCGGCGTCCTTGCCGAGATCGACCATGATCTTGCTGGCGGCGTTGGACACGATCTGCGCGCGGTCGGTGTAGGTCAGGTCCGGTCCGCAGATCAGGACGTCGACTTGCGGGACACGCCCGACCGCCACCGGTCGCACACGAGTGGTGAGGGGGCCGCGCCACAAGTCGGGTGTCACCCCGATGGTGATGTCGGGGTGGGTGGTCAGCAGTTCAAGCACCCAGCGACTGATCAGCGCAGTGGCGACGTTCGCATCACCGTCGATGCTGATGCGTTGAAACGCTGCAAGATTGAGCCCGATGAGGGCACCTTCGTCAGTGGTGCCGAACGCCACCAGGTAGACCGGGCGGTCGGGGTCGGGCGCGAGGTCGGGGTCCACCGCTTCCCACGGGATGCGGGCCTCGTTGGTGGAGTCGGCGGTTCTCCAGGGGTAAGGCAGCGGCGATTTGAGGCCGGCCACGAAGGTGACCACCAGCTCGTCGCGTCGGGCGGTGATCAGCCCTGCGGGACCAGCCGGCGCGGGGGAGAGGCTGTAGAGCGATTCCAGCCGCCGTACGACGTCGACCGCGCGGCCTTGCCCGTACCACCAGGAGGTGACCGGGGTGCTGCTGGCAGCGATGGTCGACGTCATGACGGTGAAATGACCTGCTTTCCCTTACGGTGTGGCGCCGCTACTGGCGGAGGCGGGATCGGCGGGGACCGCCGAACCGTCGGCGCCGCCGAACGCGCCGGCGTCCACACCCGAGGACGACGATTCCGAGGCCGCCGCGGGATCTGTGCCCTGCTCGGTCGCCTCGCCGTCGCTGTCTTCGCTGTCGGTGTTGCCGTCGCTGCTGTTGTCGGCTGTGGAGAACGGGTCCGCGGCGGCATTGGCGTCAGTGCTGGCCGTGGTGACTGTTCCGCTGCCCCCGGATGGGGCGGTCGCGAACGGATCGGCGGCAGCGTTGTAGCTGGCCGTGGTCGCCGGCACACCACCTGCTGAGGATCCCGCGAACGGGTCGGCGAACGGGTCGGCTGCGGGCGTGGCGGCACCCTGCTGGCCGTACGGGTCGCCGAACGGGCTCATACCTTGCTGACCGAACGGACTCATGCCCTGCTGGCCCATCGGGTTCATGCCCTGCATACCCTGCATGCCTGAGCCGCCGGCACCGAGCAGCTGACCGAGAATGTCCATCAGGCTGGTACCGCTGCCTGTGCCACTCATCTCGTCGCTGCCCTCGTCGTCGTCATCGTCGTCTTTGTCGCTGCCGCTGTCGGCGGCCTGAGATCCGTTGGCCTGCTCGGTGGCTGCCGATCCTTCGACGGTGCCAGCGCTTTTGCCGTGGTACTTCTCGATGATCGCAAGGATGGCCGCCTGGCCGGCGGGCGACTGCGGGTCGGGCACCGCGGCGATCTCCGCGGCCTCCGCTTGGGCGTTTGCCGCGACGTCGTTGGCGCCGGTGACGTTGACGTCGGCGCTGTTGTCGGTGACATCGGCGCTGTTGTCAGCGGTTCCGCCGAAGTTGTCCAGCGGCAAGTTGTCGAGGCCGGTGTATTCGGCGAAGGGGCCGCCGCTTCCGGTGCTCATCCGGTGACTCTGGTCGAGAAGTTGAGGTTGATGACGCCTTGGCGCACCTGCCGCTCGCGCAGGCCGACCTCGCGGGCGCGGCGTGCCAAGTCGCGCAGACCCTCACCGCCGGCGGGGTTGAGCCCAAACAGGGCGTGGTAGCGCGCGTGCTGTTCCTGCGATTGCTGCGCCAGTAATTCGATTGGCGTCATGTCAGCTTCCCTCCCCTGTTCCGACGCCCGTGGACGTCAGTTTGGTGCCGCCGAGCGCGGCACCGTTGGTGTTCGAGCTAAGCGAGGAGCCGGCATCGGCCCCTGGTGATTCCTGGCTGGATTTGTCCGCCGGGCGGGCCGGCGGTGCGGGCAGTTTCGAGGTTTTCTTGTAGCCCATCTGGTCGAGCTGGTCGTTGGTGACTGCACCCGCTTTCACGGCGGCCGTGCGTGCTTCCTCGAACTGTTCGCGGGCCTGGGCTGCGGCCTCCAAACTGGCGACGTAGCGGTCGAAGGCTTCTCCGACGTCACCGACGAGAGCGGTGTTGTCCTTGAGCAGATTGGCATAGGCCGCTTCCGCAGCGGCCCGGCCGTTCTTCTTCCTGGGTGCCAAAACCGACTCTCCTTCGCGTTCGCACTAGTGCATATGCAGTTGCCGAGCCTGCATCACTTCGTAGGGATCGACGTCGATGTCGCCCGCATGGCGGCCGTCGTCGAGGTCCCGATACGGGATCACCAGCCGGTCACCACCGTCAACGTCATCGGTGAGGTAGGGCTCAGCGTGAACGTACTTCCAGTCCATGACACCGTCAATGTCACCGATATTGACCAGATCACCGTGTTGAAGCTCGTTTGCCGACACCGGAATAGGAGGCCCGTATTCGTCGTCGACGGTGGGCAGATACTCGTCGTCGAATCCGTCTACCGCCTCGTTGAAAGGCGCCGGTTTCGCTGCGCCGTCCGGCCCGGTTGCAGGACTCGGATGCGTCGCTGGCAGGTCTTCGCTTGTGTCGCCGTGCTCGTCGTCCATCGTTGGCCGGCGAAGTGCCATCATCGGCCGCACATAGGACGGGTGCAGGGGATCCAGATCGGGCCGGTCCGATGCCAGAACGACGGGCGATTCGCGGATCATCTTGAACGACATCTCTTGCTCGTCGTCCTCGGGATCGTAACCGCGCAGGGCACTGTCGACGACGCGGCGAGGCCAGAAACTGTCCACGTTTTGCAGCTCGGTCAAGATGGCGCGTTCGTGGTCAGTCAGGGCGGCGTCTTGCTCCTCGGTTGCGGGCACGCGTGGCGTGTAGAAGGCCTGCATCTCGCGGAACGATCCGTCCGGCAGCTGCACGGTGCCACGGCCTTTGATGCCGGGCTGCAATCTGGTGCCGGCCACCGCGTCGTTAAACATCATGATGGCGGCGTCTTTGGATCGCAGTCGGCCCATCGCGACGCGTAGCGCGGTGTTGTCGCGCGCCTCACCGGCAATGAACATGGTGTCCGGGCGTTGGATGCCGAGTGCCATGTGGATGCCGACCGCACGGGCGGTTCGCAGCAAGATTCCGATATCCGTCGCGGTCGGTGGTTCGCCGCGTTCCTTGGAGGTCTTGTAGGTCTTGTAGAACTGGCCGAGGGCGACGGCCAGGTTCGAGAACTCATCGGTGATCACGATGATGGGATCGAAGTCGTCGGCGCGGTTGGGGTTGATCTTCACCTGAGACAGCCGGTCGGTCATGGTGTCGGCGATCAGGCGCAGCGCTGCGGTGTGACCGACGAGGCCGTCCTCGTCGGTGCCGGCGGTCACCAGTGAGACGTTGGGCCAGCTGCGCATGCCGGGGGAGTCGAAGCCCTTCGGGTCGACCCAGACGACGTTGAAGCCGCGGCGTGCGCACTGGGTGGCGATCGTCATCAGCACCGAGGTCTTACCGGTGGAGGTCGCGCCGGCGATGAGGAAGTGCGGTGACTGTTTGAAGTCCCAGCCGACGACGTTGCCGTATGCATCGATGCCGAAGGGGATGACGGTGTTCTTGTAGAGCGAGCGGACGCTGGCCCGAGTCACGTCTGGGAAGTCCAGGGGCGGATCGACCATGGTCGGCAGGCCGGGGCTGCGGACGAATCGGACACGGCGCGATGCCATGCTCCACTCGGCTTCCCACGATCCGCCGAGCGAGTCGGAGACCATGCCCTCGATCGCACCGCGCCGGAAGGCCGAACTGACCTTGAGGTTGTACGCGAACCCGACGGTGAACTCTCGGATCCGCGCAGCGATCGCGTCGTTACCCGTGGACGCCGACCGTGCCGCCAGCTCGTCGTCCATGTCTAGCTGCGGATTCATTGTCCCCTCGCCGTGAGCAACCGTGCTGACCGCGGAGTCCAATACCGGGGCGGGCTTGTCCACAGTCACTGAGGCGATCTGAGCCGCGGCATCGAACCAGGACGCCACCAGCGGCGCCAGGACCGACTCGGCGTCGACGACCACGTCCTCTTCGACCACGACGGTCTCGGTCGCGGTCAGCGCCCGCGCCAAGGGATCGTGCTCGAAAACGTAGGTGCGCCTGGTGACTTCGTGCAGAACTGCGGCGATCTCGGCAGTGAGCTCTTCGCCGACCGATCGGGGGTGCTGACCGTAGAGCAGCTTGATCACCTTGGGGAACGCCGGTTTCCCGCGGGGATGGGCGCAGCGTTCGACGCGCACGCGCCCAGCCCGCAGATCCGGCCACCCCAGCGCCGGCGAGATCAGAAAGGTGATCTTGTTGATTTGACGGGTGACCAGGCCACGCGCGTAGGCCCAGCGGGCGTATTGCCAGAACCCGAACGCCGCGGTGACGAGCACCGCCACCACCAGAAGCCGGCCCGGCAGATGCGTGGCGGAGGGTGCCGCCCAGCGCAGCAGCACACCGGAGGCCGCCAAAAGCACAGCGGCGCCGGCCAGGATGAGCGGCACGGTGGGGTACTGCTCGCCGGTCCAGTGCTGTCCCGGGCGCACCTGCCCGATATGCCCGGAACGGGCACGATGGTTGGACCAGGACAACATGGCCCACCACAGTGCGGCCAGGACCGCGGCGACCACCGGGGCGGCGATGAATAGGATCCAGAACCACCCGACACCAACGCCGGCGATGACGTACAACGGCTCAGGTGACGGCGGTAGCAGGTAGTCCCGCGCTGGTGAGGGACGGTAAAGGAACTCTTGGGCGGCCGGCCACACCTTGGTGTAGCCCAGAACCACGGCCACGGCGAGAGCGGCCATCAGGATCCAGCGCCAGCTCTCGGCGGCCTGCTTCTGCTCGGCGGCGCTCTCGCCGGGGACGTAAGGCCGGTTCAGTTCGGCGCCGCTGGTTGCGTAGGGCCGGCCGCTCGGCGCAGCGGCCGATGAAGACGACTTGGCGGGCACGGTTTTGCCGCTGGGAGCCATCAGGGACTGTCCTTTCCGCTGGTTGAGGCGAGCTGCTTGAGCACATCATCGGGTGCCGGACAGACACCGTGAACTGGTCGTGCGATCCTGCGGTGCGCCACGAGCCTGGGTTTCACGGCGCGGCCAGCGAGATCGGGATCGCTCCGGGTATCGCGGACGTCGGGGCCACGGTCTCCGATGACGGCGCCGGCGCCGCGGGGGGCTGCGCTGGGTCCGCGGGGGCAGCCGGCGGGGACGGCGCCTGAGCTTGCACGGGGACGACGGTGCTGATCTTCCACCCATCCACAGCCATCTCGAGTGTGATCTCTACGGCGGAACCGTCGCTGTATGCGACCTGAAAGGTGGGCAGGATCGGATCGGCAGCCAGCGGGCCGTCAACCTTCGCCACGCTGGCCTGCGGGACGTTGCGGATGTCGGTGAGCCGGTATTGGTCGAGCAGCTCGGGCATCACATCGGGGGCGATGCGGGCAAGCCAGTCGTCACGATTGCCGTTGGGGGAGGCGAAGTTCGACGCAAATCGTTCTGCAATGACGCGTGCCGCCTCCGGGGAGAAGTCCGGCGGGGGCGGCAGCTCGCTGGGGTCGGGTTGGTACTCGCCGTGCGCGTGGCCGTCTTCAGGACCGTGGTCGTGACCCTCGTGGTCGATCTCACCTGGCGCCACCTGCTGCTCTGCGTTCGGTGCCACGTCTTCGACCGAGTAGTACTGCCATGTCAGGCCGGCGATCGCGACTGCCGCGATCAGGGCGCCCATCCGGGTGCGCGTCGGGACCCTGCGCCACCGATAGCGCAGCATTGCCCATCGCTGCCTCATCGCGCACCACCGCTGCTCGCGCGGTCGTCGTGATCGTGGGTCATGGCGCATGTCCTTTCGCAATGGCTGGTGAAGCGGGCTCGAACGGTCACGGGTAACCCGGGCCTGCGGTGGTGACGTGCAGGTGGGTGAAGTGATTGGCGACGTCACTGTCGCGGGGTTGCATCGGCTCGGCGGTGCCGTCGGCGCGGTAGAGGTGCTGGCGCCAGATCACGTGCTGCACGCCGAGTTCGTTGGCGCGCTGCAGCAGAAAGTCCCGGATGTCGTCGCCCAAGGCGATGCTCTGCGGGATGGTCGGGTCGCCGGGAATGAGGACGTCCAGTGCCCGGCCCTGTTCGTGTTCACCGAACGGGTCAGGTCGGAAACCTGCGATGTCCTGAATCTGTGGGAAATGCTCGGCCACTGCGTGATTGACGGCGATCGGGTCGCGTTGCAGTCCGGCGTCGGAGGTGGTGTCCGCTGCGGCCAGGGCCGGGTTAAGGGCCGGCGCGAGAAGGAACCACCCTGCGACGGCGGCCAGGGCCAGCGCCGCCACGGCGGCGATGGTGATACGAGCCGGGCTCACACGCCGCCGCAGTTCACTGCGCGGCATGAAGCAGCGGGTGAGGATCGCTCGCGCGGCGATGTCGGCGATTGGAGCGGCGATCAGCAGGGTGAGCAGGCTCCACAGGGTGACCAGGGCGACGCCGTCGAGCCCCAGGGTCAGTGGGTTGGGCGGCGGTTCGTAGTACTCCATGGGCTCTATCTCCTGGCGTGGACGTCATTGCGGGGTGGGGTAGCCGCCGCCGATGGTGGCGAGGTGCACGTGGTCGAAGTGGTTGGCGGTCAGGCCGCCGCGGTCTTCCATCGGTTCGGATGTGCCGCTGGGGTAGTAGATGCGTTGGCGCCAGATCGCGTGGTCGATGCCGAGGGTTTTTGCGTTCTTGAGGAGGAACTGCAGCACCCCGTTGCCGAGTGCGATGCCCTGCGGGCTGAGGTAGTTCGGGATCATGACGTCGAGCGCCAGGCCCTGGGGATGCCATTTCATCGCGTCCTGCCGGTACCCGCCGATCGTCTGGATCTGCGGGAAGGCTGCCGAGACCGCGCGGTTGGTGAGGATGGTGTAGCGCTGCAGACGGTCCTCGGGGGCTTTTCCGGGCGGCAGTTTGGACAGGTTGTACACCGAGCGTGAGGCGCGGGGACGCGATGCGGCGCACATGTTTTCGGTTTCGCCGCTGTTCATCGAGTCCGGTGTGGCAGCACCCGGTCCGGCAGCTGTCATGACCTCACGCAGATGCTGGCGGTAGAACAGCGTCGCAGCTGCCACGTCGTCGGCGTAGGCGTCGGGAAACGCTGAGCGCTGCACTGCCTGCGCGGCCACCGTGGGCGCCATCTGCTGCCAGCCACCGACCTTGAGCAGTCCGGCGTAGAACTTCAGCGCCGAGATCCGCGGCGTCATCAGGTCGCGGATGGTTCCCCACCATGGCTGCTGCTGAAAGATGCCAACCGACTGGTGATCGTGGCCCACACCTTCGTTCGGGATCTGCAGCGACTCAGGAACATTCGGGTTGGCCAGGTTGCGCATGCCGGACTCCTGCATGGCGGTGGCCAGGGCGACGATGATGCCCTTCTCGGGGATCCGCATCTGAATGCCAGCGGCGATCACCGCCTTGCCGTTGTTGACCGGCCCCGGCCCGAACTGCACACCCCGGCCCGCGTCGACCCCTTGAGACTGCATCTGCTGAGCGCACTGCGGTGTGGTCAGCGCCGCATCCTTGGTCGACGGCGAGCCGCCGCCGAAGAACAGCACGAATATCAGCAGCACTGCGACCAGGGCAAACGGCGCGAGCATCGCAGCCGCGGCATAGAGCTTGCGCCGGTGCGCCCACAGGGTGCTGGCCACTGCCGCCCACGACATCGGTTCCATCCGCGCGGCCTGTCAGGCTGCCTCAGACAGGGCGTGCCGGCCGGGCCCTGCAGCACCGGAACCACCACCTGCGCCCCCGACATCGCCGCGGCTGGCGCGGTAGATCCGGACCGCGGCGTCGAGGGTGTCGCGGGCACGGCTGCGGTCCTCGGATGCGCCGGCGGGCTGCGGCTCGGGTGCGCGACGTCTCCCGGTGTCGCCGGTGGCTTCGGCGTCCGAGCTTGCGCCCGCCGCTCCGGATCCGCTCGTGTCGGGGGCACCGGAGGCGGGGTCGCCGACCGAAACCGGGTCCGAAGGGCCGCCGCCGTCGGGGCCCGCGCCGCCGCCGCCGTCTCCGCCCCCTCCGGAGCTGCTCGACGAGTCAGTTTCGGGCTCGATCCTTCCGGGGTCACGCTGGGAGGAGCCGCCACGCCCTCCACGGCCCCAACCGAATTGGTCGCCGAGTTCCTGGCGGATGCGCGACATGTCGGCGGCCTTGTGCATGAAGCCGCGACCACGACCGCCCATCGCGCCGCCACCGCCGAGTCGGGCGGCCATCGTGTCGCGTTGACGGTCGAACATGCGCCGCAGTGGCCCGAACACCGCGAATCCGAACGCCAGGACCAGCGCGGTCATAAACAGCGATTGGATGGCGTTAGTGGATTCCTTGAAGACCTGATCGAGGATCACGTTGTAGGCGCCGAAAGCTGCGGTGTAAATAACCATGGCGGCGTAGGCCATCGCGCAGTCCAGGACGGTTTTCCAGGCGAATGTCTGCGGGCCGCCAGGGATCACACCGATCGCGAACGCCGGTGGAGCCAGCGCGGCGTAGAGCATGGCTTGCACGGCAGCTTTGACCACGTGCCAGACGAAGTAGCAGGCGAACGCGACCAGGAAGGCGGCGAGCAGCCCACAGATGCTCAGGGGCACCATGATCGCGGCGGGGTTGCCCATCGACTTCTGGTGCATCGCTTCGCCCTTGTCGGAATCGCACCCCTTGATGTCGTCTTTGAGCTTGTCGCCGCGTTCGTTGTTGATGCCGGCAGACCAGGCTTCGCGGCATTTGCGCGAGATCGAGTCGGCGACGGTGCCGAAGTTGATCATCTGCGTCGGAGAGCGCAGGAAACGGTCGGCCAGCCGCGAGACCATTTGGTCGATGTTGGCGCCATCGCCCTGCTTGCTCAGGGAGCCGTCGGACACGGAGGTGGCAATTTCGAGTCCGGTATCGCGGCCTTTGGCCAGCAGCCCGTCCGGGCCGACGAGTTCACTGAGCGGGTTAGCGAAAATCGTTGCGGCGACACCGATCATGAGCATGCCCATGGCGATGTTGGAGAACGCCTTGGCGGTCCGGCCGACCAGCACAGTGCACACGACGACGATCGCGAGTACCGCCAACGCGGTCGCGGCAAGCCCGAACCGGTCCATGGCATCGGTGACGCCACGCCCGATGGTCTGAAACGGGATGGTGAACAGGCTCATCCACTGGAAGTCCAGAACGAACTTGATCAGCCAGAGCGCCGTGGCGGTGATGCACAGATAGATCTCGTAGGAGATGGAGGCGACCTTGGCGAACATCGTCGAGGCGGGGTCGTCCCAGCCGCCCTCGTTGAGGGTGAGGGTGTACTTGGCCACCGGCACTCCGTCGGAGTCCTTGATGCCCATCCAGGAAATGAGCAGATTGCCGGCGTCGCTGCTGTTGCCGGTGCCCGGATCGGCCCACGCCGTGGCGGTTCCGATGATCAGCAGCGCCAGGGCGCCGGCGAGGGCGGCGGTGATCGAACGGTGTCGGCCGCACCACCGCAGTGGCGCTGCCGGGGTCCAGCCCCGGATCCACCGGTGGGCGTTGTCGAGCCGGTCGGGGTCGGCGAGCCTGCTGAGGGTCATCACGAAGGCGCCCCCACGAGGGCAGCGCCTCTGTCGCCGCAGCGCAACACCCGCACGTCGTCGATGTGGTCGCGGTAGAACCGGCGGGCTGCGGGTTCGTCGTCGATGTAGCCGTCAGTCCAGGCCGAGCGCTGCACCAGGCCGGCCAGCTCGCTGGCCGGCATCGTCTCCCAGCCGTCGACGGAGATCATCGCGCTGTAGAAGCGCTTGGCCGCCGACGCGGGCGACATCCGTTCCTCGGCGCTTCCCCAGGTGGCGCCCTGCTGCAGGATTCCCACGGACTGACGGTCGAGGACGAGGCCGTCTTGGGTGGTGGCCAGCGAGTCCGGGACGTGGGGGTTGGCGAGGTTGAGCAGGTGAGTTTCGGCCATCGCCGCGGTCAGTCCGGCGACGATGCCCTCTTCGGGGACATTCATCGCCACACCGGCGGCGATCACCGTCTTGCCGTTGGTCACCGGCCCCGAACCGACCCTCAGGCACACGGGGTCGGCCTGCGGGGTCGATGTCGGCCCGGTGGTGACCACCAGCGCGGCAGCGGCGGCCAGCGCGATGAGTGCCGCCACGAGGAGCCGCCGGCGGCCGGCGGCGATCACGGCGCGGGCGTCTTGGTGGTGGTCGATCATGTCGGTGGCCCCGTTCTCGGTTATGCGACGTCGGACTGCTCTGGGGGAGTGGTGCTCATCGCCTCCCGGCGCATCTGCGAGGACGGGCCGAGAACCTTGATTCGGCCGATGGCGCCGCGCGCGTCACGCAGGTAGCCCTCGCCTTCTCGGCCGGGGATCACCTTGTTGTTGCTGCCTTTTGGGGCGGTGTTCTTGGTGAGGTCGGTGACGATGTGCGGGTTTTTGTCCGGGTCGATGCCCAGCCACTTCAAGGAGCGTTTGGCCAACGACTCGTCGCGGTGGCGCATGACGATGCGGATCGGGATCAGATCGAGCGCGGTGCCGGCGGGGTAGTCGGACACCGGGTCGTGGCTGCCCAGGATCAGGGCGGTGTTGTCCTTGCGGCCGTCACGAACGATGCGGGTGACGCTGGCGAGCCCGCGTGGGGTCGAGGTCACGTGGTAGGCCTCGTCCATGACGACGGCGCCCATGCGGCGACGGTTGGAGCCGAACGCCTGCCGGCCGATCTCGGTGGACAACCCGTAGATGGCACGGCCGAACACCTTGCTCGGGTCGATCGGGTCACCACTGGCCACCTCTTCGGCGGTCGGCACTTCCACGCGGTTAGTGCGGATGACGATGCCCTCGGCGTTGAGGTTCAGCGGCGGCAGGTTGGGGTCCATCAGGGCCGCGGCGTAGCGCTTGCGCGACCAGTAGTCCAGGTGCCGGTGCAGTTCGGCCCAGCCCGCCGGCAACGCCTTTTTGCCGTCGGGCATGCCGCCGGTGTCCATACCGCGCTGCAGGACGGCCAGCATGTCGGGAATGGATCGCACCCCGAGTTCGGGGCGGAGCAACTCGCCGAGGGTCAGCCCCTGCGGCGAGTCGGCGGTGCAGCCGAACAGCGGCGTGAGCAGGTCGACGGCCTTGTCGACGCCGATGTCTGACGGGAAGATCCGCAGCGGATCCATCGACCACTGCGGCCGCATCATGTCGACGACCACGGAGTTGGGCAGCGTTCTGGTCGGCGCCGCGTACTCCCCTTGATCGGTGCGGTCGATCGCCAGGTACTGCCCACCGATGTCGACGAGATGGAACAGCAGTGTCACGATCGCCCACGTCTTGCCGGCGCCGAGTTCGCCAGCGAAGGCGACCGACGGCGATGCATCGCGGGAGGCTTCGCGGAACCATTCGAGGTGTACCGGCTGATTGCGCCGGCCGGACAGGTTCAGCGCGAAGATCGGACCTCGGACGTCGCCGACGTCGTTGGTGGCGCACGGCACGCTGGCCGCGGCGTACTCGCTGATCGTCACGTGCGAGAAGTCCGCGACGGCGCGCATGCTGGTGCCGCCGGGGTTCATCGCCGCCCACAGCTCGCGTTGACCGCCTAGGGGCGCGACCACCTTGATGCGGTTGCGCTCGAAGGCCTGGACCAGTTTGAGGGCGCCGTCTTCGCAGATGGCTCGGGTGGTTCCGGCGACGGAGAAGATCGGGCACAACGACACCTCGATCTCGTCGTCGTTGCTTTCCAGGTGGCCGTTGTACTCGCTGAGTAGCAGCACCTGTTCGTGGAGCGTGTTTTGCGCGAAGGAAATCTCGCTGTCGCGTTCATCGACCTGCTCGGTGAGCTTGCGAAGGTTCTTGGTGTTGCGTGAGATCGCCTGTTCGCGCGGCGTCTTGCTGATCCGCACCGCCCAGTCGATATCGAAGTCAGCCACCCGGTCGGCGATCGTGAAGAACTCCGAGCCGGGAAACTGAAGCCCCTCTAAGGGGAGCGCTTCGATCGCCAGCAGCGTCTGCCACGATTCAGTGGCGCCGATGCGGCCGGGCTGGGTGATCTTCACCAGCGGCGCGAAGCTGCTGGGTCGCCACCGCTTGCCTTCGCTTCGGCGTTCCCCCTCGTCGAACTCGGCCATCGAGAACGCACCCGCGGGCGAGGACACGTTCGACGGGATGGAGGTGGGAAACACTTCCGGTGCGCCGCCGCGGGAGAGGGCGTGGTTCCACAGCCACACCATCTGCGAGGGGGTCATGGGCTCGAACCCGAACACCGACGGCAAGCGCGACACCATCGACGCGGCGAGATCGGCAGCCTTGGCCATCTCGGCGCGGTCGCGCTCTCGGGAGCGGCGACCCGCGGTGCCCAGCCCGGTCAGGTCGGTGACGACATCGGAGTCCACGACGGGGAACGACACTGTGAAGATGCGTTCGGTGGGCCGCACCGCCGAGGAGAAGAAGTCGTGCTTGCCCTCGCACTCCTCGCGCCACATGGGCATCGCGTTGACGTCGGTACCGGCGATGGCGCGCGCCAGGATCTCGTCGGGGTTCATGGCTGCGATCAGCCCCGAGATCACCGCATTGTTCGGCAGTGCGCGGAACAGGTTCTTGTGGTGAACGAGGGTGTCGTACTTGCGCTGATCGCTGGTGTAGCCGTAGGGCAGTCCGGTGATCCGGTAGTCGGCCCATATGGATCCGTCATGCAGGCGGCGCAGGTTGCCGAAGATCGACACGGTGGGCTGTAGGTTCTGGTCGAGCTGGTTGGCCATCAATGAGTCCTTGAATGGTGGGGGATCAGCCGAAGAGGTCCGCTGCAGCGCTGCGCTGCTGACCGCCGAACATGTCCGACCATTCGTCGGTGTCGGTGGCCGGAGTGAACGACGGTGACGACGGGCGGTGCGGACTCGATGCGTAGGCGGGGGCGTGCTCTGTCGCCATGTCGAGCACTTCGATCTGCGGGCGCACGGTCGACACGGTGTTCACCGCGTGGGATTCATCGCCGGTGCTGACGCTGACCGGGCTGGTGTACAGGCGCGCGATGCGGTGCGCACGGGTGCCGAAGGGCACCGGTGAGTAGGGCATCTTGCGCATCGCGCCGACGGCGATGGCGGTTACCGAGATGCCGACGACACCGGTGATCACCGGTTGGCCGAGACGCGGCAGCAGGAACAGCGTCAGCATGATTCCCACGACGAGTGCGACCAGTTCGGGAATTGGGTACGGCCCGCCGGGAAGCTTCCATCGGCCATCGAACTTGGCGATGACGATGCGAACCCGGCTGGCTCGCGTGTACCACTTGGCGACGAACATCGGCGCCGTGGCCCTACCTGGTTCCGCTGTTGGTCAGTCCGCCGATGGTGTCTTTGGAGACCACACCAAGCGCGGGCAGTGAACCGACCAGTCCGATGAGCACTACGCCGACCGCGAGGGTCTTCAGTGCGGCGGTTTTGTTGCGGCCGATGAAGTAGTAGCCGGCCGACACGAGCGCGGTGCCTCCGATGAGCAGGTACACCGCGAAGGTGATGCCCTGGTTCTTGATGTTGGCGCCGATGTCCCAGATCGGTGCGGCCATGTAGGTGACCTGGGCGGCGGTGGTGCCGGCGGCGGCGCTGTCGAGGACCAGTGGTGCGAGGGTGGTGATCACGTTCTAACTCCCTTCCGGAGTGTTGCTGGAGTACATCGGTGGTGGTGTGGTTGTCGTGGTGGTTGGGTTGGTGGTCTGGGGCGGCGTTGACCCCGGGTCATTGGGCGTGACGATGCTTGGCGCATCGTTGATCCGATCGACCTGCCAATGACCGCCCGCGACGGACATGACGAGCGGGAAATCCATGGGCATGAGTACGCCGCTCGCGGTCTGCATCACCGCGCGGACAGTGACCTCGATTCCGTCCGCTTTGGGCGGGACGTCTTGGGCGTTGGCGAGGTCGGAGTTGGTCTGCACACGCTCGATTGCCATCGTGGTGAAACGAGGCGGCTGCGCGGCGGTCAAACTGGAGCCTGCTGCCACGTACGGGGCGAGGTCACCCTGGCCGGTCAACATGGCGCTGAGAAAGCCGTAAACCGTCTTGAAAACCGGTCGGTCCTCGGCGACCAATGTGGTCGTTGCCAGCTCGACGGGAACACCCGAAGGGCGGTCCGGTCGGGCGTGCGGAAGTGTGAACGCTTTGAATCGGTTCTTCGGGTCCGCAGAGATGTCGACCTGCAGCCTGATGAAGACCATTGACGCGGAGTTCGCCGCCTTCGGAATCTCGGCGTCGACGACCACCGAATAGGTCTGAAATCCGTCAAGAAAGACGCCGGGGAGCGCCGAGGATGCGCGCAGTGCCCGACCGCCTGCCGGTAGCGCCGACGCGGGGACTTCACCGTCGTAGAACTGTTTGATTGCCGCGCTGTTGGAGGGGTCTTTGAGGTAGGTGTCGACGAAGTGTGTGGCGTACGCCTCGACGGCGGACATCTGGTCGCTCTGAGCAGCTTCGTCAACTGGCTGGGGCCGGTTGATCACCAGCAGGACGACCGCAGCGATGAGCGGTATGTAGCTCGCCATGATGAACACCAGGAAGGCGCCTGTCGCGCGGGTGCGGATCTCGTCGGCGCGGATCGCGTCGCCGCCGCTGATGCGCAGGAACACGCCGTCGAGGAACCTCTGCAGGGGGCGGCTCAGCACGAGATCCCCAAGGTCTGCGACTGCAGTTCTTCGAGTAGCTGCGCTGCGGATTCCCGGCGTTCAACGATGTGGGTCACCAGGGCGATCGACTTTTGTTCGTTGAGCGGGTCGGCCGCGAGCTGGCTCATGAGGTTGCGCAGGTGATGGGAGTATGCGCGGACGCCGCCGGCGGTGCGGCGGATCGGCTGGGCCATGGGCTCCACGGGCGGGCCTCTCGGGTCGGTGGTGTTCGAGCAGCCCCTTATGACCCCTGCGACCCCGAAATCCCGACAACCGCATATGTAACGAATTGATAACGCATACGCGCGTATGCGCCGCATATGTTCGCTAGATGCTTGACAAGGGGATTACGCTCGGGATCTCGGAGCTTGCGTAGAGGGATCCCGAGCGACACCCCTAGTGCATTTAGCTCGACAACTATTCGCCGACCGCATCACCGCATATGCGGCGCACACGACCTGGGCGAATACCTCCCGCACCCGCACGTACCGCACTAGCGCGTCCTCACGTGCGATTCCACCGACTTCACGCCGCACCGACTGGGCATCTCCAGCAATGCGCAGCAACGTCCAGTAAGCCGCGCACACCACTTTCCTGACAACCCGCTTGTCAACCCCAAATCCCCAGCACATTGCACCCAAGAGTGATCCAGATCACACCTGTTGGGGACGGTTGGCAACCTCTCAGGCAACCGCTGTGCAAACCTCCGCAACAACCTCCGCGGATTCCATGAACGCGTCACCTACCCGCGACGCCAAGGAATTCGATGAACACCTGGGACCACCTCGCCGAGCAGGCCCACCGCCTCCTCACCCGGCCGAGCCGCGGCGACCTCACCCCGTCAGTGACCCTCGTCCAATCACTGCACAAGCAGCCCCCGTCCTCACCGGCCGCCATCTGCGCGCACCTGGAGACCGCCTCCACCGCACTGCCCCAGATCGCCCGCTACGCCCGCACCGGCGACCGCCACGCCCTCCTGATGGCCGCAGTGCTCATGCGCCATCCGCTGCGCCGCATCGCCGACATGGCCGACCCCGACGGGTACCGCTCCAGCGACCGCGACGCCCGCGACAACGACACCCTGCGCATCTTCTTCGAGATCATCCGCACCGCAGCCGACCCTCAGCTGCTCAACTCGCGCTACCTCTACGGTCAGACCCTCAAGCGCGTCCTCAAAGCCCGACCCGCCACCGAGTCGCCGGCCGTCGCCGTGCGCGTGGACCCTCACTCCATCGTCCTGGACCGGGCCGATCTGGGCACCGACTACGACCACACCGTCACCCTGCTGCAGCAGGCCCGCGACCGACGCATCATCACCGCCTTGGAGCACGACACCCTTCGTGCCCTCTACCTCACCTCCGACGTCTTCAGCCCCTCCACCGCAGCCCGCGTCTTGGGCGCCAACGTCAGCGCCGTCGAACGCCGCGCCCAACGCGCGATCCGAAAGCTGTGCACCTTCTACGACGGAGCGGTCGCCGCATGACTCTCACCCGCCGCCTTACCGCTCTGGTGCTCGCGCCAGCCTTCAGCTGCACCCTGCTGCTGCACACAGCCCCCGCCGCGCTGGCCACCAACTGCCCTGCCGTGGATGCCATCGCCGTTCCCGGCACCACCCAAACCAACCCGAAGGCCGATCCGGACGAGCCCGTAGGTGTCCTCGGCAACATCCTGGAGCCGCTGCGCAAGAACGCTCCCGTACGGATGGTCACCTACTACACGCCCTATCCCGCGACCATCGTCGGCGGCACAGATGGCGGGGGGTACCGCGCATCCAAGAACGCCGGTATCGATGCCACCAACGCCCGCCTCAAAGCCGTCTCCCGCGCCTGCCCCAACACTGTTTTCATCCTTACCGGCTATAGCCAGGGCGCCGACGTCGCCGGTGACATCGCTGCTGCCATCGGACACAACCGCGGCGTCATCCCCGCCAATAAGCTGCTCGGCGTCGCACTGGTCGCTGACCCCTCCCAGGCCCCCGTCGGACAACCCACCATCGGCCTCCGAGACCCCGGCATGGGGTTCGCCGGCGTCCGCTCCGGAGGCTTCGGATCACTGCTGCAGCGCAACGGACTGCTCTCCATCTGCGCCCCCCGGGACTACTACTGCAACCTGCCTCAGGGCGACCTCGTGATGCGCATGATCGGCCACCTCGGATCCCAACTCGACGCCGCCGACCCTTCCGGGTCCGCACAGAAGCTCGCCACCATCTTCATGGGCGGTCTCATTGCCCCCGCCGCCGCTGCCATCAACCAGATCCTGCAGCTGGTCAACGACCCCAACCTGATCCCCAACCTGATCAGCCGCGGCGTCGCCTTCGCCCAGGCCCTCGCTCAGCAGCTGTTTTACCTAGCCGGCCCCCAGGTTGCCGGTGCCGCCACCAACCTCGTCAACGCCGTCACCAACGTCATCAACCTGGTGACCTCCCGCGCGTGGGCGGCCATCCCCGCCGCCATCACCACCATCGCCACCACCGCCAGCAGCGTCGGCGCTGCTCTCGCACAGATGAAGGACCGCACCACCACCATCAATGTGAGCGGCTTCGGCCCCGTCGGAGCGGGCATCTCCCAAGCTGGCGGGGTCAACATCGGGGACCTGGCCGCCGCCGTGCTCGACGCCATCAGCATCGCCACCGGCGGCGTCGGCAGCCAGTCCACCGGCATGTTCGGACCCACCTTCTCCCAGTTCTCCGCGGCCAACGTCGCCCAGGCCGTCAAGCGCTTCGCCGCGTTCATCGAAGGCGGATTCCACGAGAACTACGCCACCACGCCGCTGGACAAGGCCGGCCACACCGGCACTCAGATCGTGCAGCGCTACTTCGTCAACCAGATCAACAAGCTCGTCTGAAAGGCACCACACATGACCATCGACACCGCATCCAGCGAGCGCCGTTAATGCAGAAGGGACTCCTGTACATGGACTACGGCTTGTGGCTGCTCGCCGATGACACCGGCCGCATCACCCTCACCGGATGGTCAGAGACCGGCAGCGACGACGCCACATCTGCCGCCCCAGTCCGCACCGATCACTGGCCCGTCTACGCCCTCTGCGACGGCCGTGAGCAGCTCCCTGACTGCCTCCGCGAGCTGGGTCTCGAACTGGCTCCCGGAGCCGACCTCAACGACCTCGACAAGAACTGGGACGTCTACGTCCGCCACACCGACATCGCCTCCCTGCGCACCGCTCTCGACAACCGCAGGGCCGCCGCGAAATGACCGGCAGACCCGGCTCGCCACACCGTGCCGGCAGCCGCGCCTCGCACGCCCGCGCCCCCGATTGATCTGACGCATTGGCACGCCGCCGGGGATATCCGGGCCGCGTCCCGCACCGAACGATCGGCCCACCGGCGGCGCGCGCCGGGATTAGTTCGTAAAGCATCCGAGACGGTCGTACGGCGGCGGTTCTCGGCCGTCGCTTCGGGTGGCCCTCGCACGCCTGAAGCACGCCCGCGCCGACGCGCGCCAACACCGCCATTGTCACCCGCGTGCGATCGCGACGCGTGCGTCGACAACTCCGATCAGCGATGCGTTAAAGCGGCGGCAACCGGGGGTTGCACGGGCCTGCGCCACCGCTCGCCACCGTGCACCAAGGGCCGCGCCACAGGGGACCGTGTGGGGACTTCGCGAACCAGCGCTGCAGGCGGGTGCACGACGACGGGGTGCCCATCGCTGCTCATCGCGACGATCCCACCGTCCAAAGCGCTCGACGGCGCAAGGTCCAGCTACGGACGCAAGTCGGGCAGATCGGGTGGGAACGACCAGATCATGTCGCCCTCCTCGGTCAACACGGTGAAGCCGTTGACCCGGATCAGCCGGTCCTCGTCGTCGATCGTGCGCGGCCGGAACGCGAAGCCGGCCGCACCATCAATTCCCTGATCGGCGGGAATGTTCGGATCGAACTCGATGACCGCGTCCTCCTCGCGCAGTCGGTCGTGGAACGCGTGCACACGGTCGAGGTCGGCGTCGGCCATGCGCTGGCCTCCGGTGGCCATGAAATCGCCATGCAGCCGCATCAGCGCATAGACGGGGCTGGGCTGCACTCGGCGGGGACGTCCCACGGAAAGTGAAGCCGGACAATTTCCAGGGGCGTGGACACGCGGTGGACCTCCTCGCGGGGGATGGATGCCCGTAGACGCTAACAGCGTGCTGTGCTCAGGGATCCGCTACCGCAAATCCGACGTTGTGTACACGGTGTGCTACATCGAGCTACCGTGTGTACATGAAGAGCTACGGTGTCCGTGAACTGCGCCAGAATGCAGCCATGGTCCTACGCGAGGTGGCCGCCGGCGAAACCGTCGAGATCACCAACAACGGACACCCCGTCGCGCAGATGATCCCCGCCTCCTACGACCCCTGGACCGCGCTTATCGCCAGCAAGGAAGTCACCGCCGCGCGCAGCAGCGTCACCGACATCCTCAAACGCCCACCCCGCCCGTACCGCCAGACCACCAGCACCGCCGTCCCACGGGACGACCGGTGATCTATCTCGACCCCACCGCCCTCATGAAACTCATCGACGAAGCACCCGAATCCGCCGCCCTAACCGCATACCTCAGCGCGCACACCGACACCCGATGGATCACCTGCGCGCTGTCACGAGCCGAGCTGCTCCGCGCCATGGCCGCGCTACCTCCAGACGCCACCGGGCATGCCCACCACGTCCTGGCCGGACTCGACACCGTGGCCGTCACCGAGCGCCTCCTCGACGCCGCCGTGGCGCTTACCCCCAGCCCTGCACGCACCGTCGACGCACTGCACATCGCATCGGCCCTGAGCGCCGGACCACGACTGCGCACCCTCGTCACCTACGACCCCCAACTCGCCGACGCCGCAGCCGGCCATCACATCACCACCGTCAGCCCCGGAGGGGAATCACCGTGATACGCACCCTGATCATCGCGGCGCTCTTGACCGGCGCCACGACACACTTCCTGCACATCGACCCCTACGAGGCTCTCGGGTACAGCCTCGTCCTCACCGTCACGCTGTGGTTCTTCTGGCCACTGCTGCGGCGCATCGCGCGCCTGGCGCTCCGCCAGCGCCACCGCCGACGGACGCCCGCACGCGGTCAAAAGACGGCATCACCGCAGCTGACACAGGTGAACCACTACCACTTCTACGGCCACGTCCCCGCCGCGGCACAGCCGATGTCGCGGCCTGACTACAGCCGCCAAGCTTTGCCGGTGCGCACCGAAGGCCAGAAGGCCCACGACGCGATTTACGACATCATCGACATGGACGACGACACGACACGATGAGCATGGGCACAGACATCGACGAAAACGACCTGCCGGTCGATCACAGCTGGGACAACCGGCGCCTGATCCTGGCGTCGCTGGCCCCACGCTCAGCCACGCGCCCGGCCCGCCGCGGCACCCCCCTCGACGGCGATCCCACCCCTCCCGGCGGCCCGGACCGAACCCGCAAACCCGGACTATTCAGCCGCGGAATGCGGGTCTCCGGCCGCGCCGTGTCCGCCGGCGGACGTGCCTTCAACAACCGGGTACCGCGAGAGAACCGCGCCCGCGTGGCCATCATGACCGTCGCCGCCGTCGCGATCCTGTTGGTCGCCCTGGCAGCCGTCAACTACCTCACCACCGACGTCAATCCACCAGCACCGGCGACGCCAGCCACCGCGGCTCCACCGCCACCTCCCAGCCAGGCACCGCTCAACCGCGACACGATCTTGTCCGGGGCCACCGCCTCCGACGTCTGCCCCCGAGACCCCAACTACTCAGACGCCAACCGCGCGTTCGACAGCGACTTCAACACCGCATGGGTGTGCACCCGCGTCAAGAACCAGGACGGGCAGCAGATCCAGATCGACTTCGGCCGACAAGTCACCCTGACTCAGATCCGCATCATCGGCGGCTTTGATGCCACCGCACCCGACGGCACCGACCAGTGGGCCAAGCACCGCATCGTCACCAAACTCGAGGTGTATTTCCCGAAAGACCTCAGGCGGGACCCCGTGACAATCGACACGGGTGGCGCCCGCGACTGGCGGTTCATCGCCCTTAACCCGCCGGCCACCCTCAGCAAACTACTTATCCGCATCGCTGAAACCTCGCCACCACCACAACCCGCAACCCCGACAAGCGAAACCGCCTCCCCCAACCCGGACGAAGTGACCTCCGTAGCAATGTCGGAAATTCAGTTCATCGGCACCGACGGACACTCCCCACCAGCCTGAGGACTCAACCACCAACACCCGATCAGTGATGCACCATGCATCACCAGTCGGTCACGAAGGCAGCACAGCCGGTTCTCGCGCGTACCGTCGAAACGTGCCCATCACCAGGACCAAGCCAGCCGTGCGCAACGCCGCGTACGCGCCGATGCTGGCCACCCTGGGCACCCCGCCACAGGGCACCGGACGGGCCGTGGAAGTGAAAGCCGACGGCCAGCGCGGCACGATCGTCGTGGCCGACGGCGCCGTCACCGTGTTCTCCCGCAACGGCACCGACGTCACCCGCACGTTCCCCGAGCTGGCCGGCATCACCGCGGCGATCGGTGACCGCCGCGTCGTGCTCGACGGTGAAATCGTCGCCCTCGACGCTCAAGGGCGGCCGTCGTTCACCCGGCTACAGCGGCGCTGGCCTCAGCAGCGCCGGCCCGGCGCGGACCTCGTACGCTCGGTTCCCGTCCGATTCTGGGCGTTCGACATCCTGCACGCCGACGGCAACGACGTCACCGAGCAGCCCTACACCCGCCGCCGGGACCTGCTCGACGACCTCACGGTGGTCGACAAATCGCGGGTACTCACCGTGCCGCGCCCCATGCTCGGCGTCACCCCCTCCGACGCGCTGGACGCCGTAGCCGCGCACGGGATGGAGGGTGTGGTCGTCAAGGAACTCGACTCGCCGTACCGGCCGGGGGAGCGCAGCCCCTACTGGATCAAGGTCCCGATCCGAGCCAGTATCGAGCTGACAATCGTCGGGTACTGGAACGCCGGCGGTCCAGGCGGACGCACCCGCGTCGGGTCCCTGCTCGTCGCCGGACACGACCAGACCGGCGACCTGATGGCCATCGGCCAAGTCGGCACCGGCTTCAGCGACCTCACGCGCCGGACCCTGCACGCCCAGCTGCAGCCGCTGCGATGCTCGACCGCCCCTGTCGCCAACCACGTCGACGTGCCCGGCGTGCGCTTCGTGCAGCCCCAGCTCGTCGCCGAGGTCGCCTACCGCGAGTACGTCGCGGGTCGATGGCTCCGACACACCAGCTTCAAGGGCCTGCGGCCCTCAAATCCCAGCCAGACACTGCTGCCCACCCCCGCGTAGCCCCGCTACTTCCTGCGGGCGCCGGCAGCCACGGCCAAAGCCGCCACGCCCACCCACGCGAGCTTGGCGTTACCGATGTCAGCCAGGCCGGCGGTGCTGCCGGTGGTGTGCACCACGTAAAGGCCGAACACCTGGTACAGGAAGAGCACTCCGGCCAGCATCACGATGCTTGCGTTATTCACGACGCGGCTCCCTTCGGGAAATCGCGGCAGAAGACCGCAGTCCTCTGGCTCCGCCGCTGCCGCGTAATAGGTGGCGTCACCACCTATTCCGGGGACTCACGCCCCGTTTCACAGGGTCAAGAGTGCGAGGACCACCAGCGGTACAGGTCTGCCATCTCCGAGGTGTCGGCCTCGACAACGTTGAGCAGCAGGTCAGCGGTCGTGGTCCAGGCGATCACGGCCGTGCCGTCGCGGGTGCCGCAATACAGCGTCCCGGCCACCGACGTCGGGCTGGCGTTGCGCCGCCACGCGCCCGGCGACTGAATGTTTCCGGGGCACACGACTACCGACGACCGGCTCATCACGTCGGTGAACGCGCCCTGCAGGGCCGTCGCGTCCTCGGCGAGGGTGAACCTCGACGACTCGGGGCCACCGGGATCGGTGTTCTGCCCGCACGACACGACGGCACGAGTGCCGGCACTGATCGGGGTCGGCTCGCAGCTGCCCGCCGGGTATCCCGGCGGAAGCAGCTCGGTGAGCTGTTCCTGGGCGGCGGTATCGCCGACCGGCGCCGGCGTGGACGTCGGAGCGGCCGCCGGTGGCGGGCTCATCTCCCGCCGCACCACAAGGCTGATCAGCACTGCGGCGGCCACGATCAGGACGGCGGCCACGCACCACAGGATGACGATCGGCCGGGGCATCGAGACGCTCGGCACCGACAGCTTCGGTGCCGAGACCTTGGGCACCGAGACCTGCGGTCGTGCGCGCCGCGGCGCCTGGTTTGGCCGGAACTCTGTGGCGTGATCGAACAGCTGCTGTCGCGGCGGCGGCGGGATCGGACCGGCCGGCTGCTCGACGACCGCAGCCGGCCGCGGAGGCGGCACGCGCCGCGGAGCCGGCGACGCCGGGATGGCGCGGTACGGCGCAGCCGACCCCGCGGGGGGCGCAGCACCGCGCACCGCGTCGGCCGCGGCCGCGGCGAACTCGCGAGCCGACCCGAACCGCTGCGCTGGATTCTTCGCCAACGCCTTGGCGATCACCGCGTCGAGATCCGAGGTGGCCCACGGCAGGTGCTCGGACACCCGCGGCTGGGCCTGCTGCAGGTGGGCGCGGATGGTGCCCACCACCCCGTCAGCCTGGAAGTACGGCTGCCGGCCGGTGAGCAGCCGGAACAGGGTGCAGCCCAGCGAGTAGATGTCGGCCCGGCCGTCGATCGGGTCACCGGTGATGACCTCAGGCGCGGAGTAGGCCAGGGTGGCGGTGAACGCCCCGTCCATCTCCCGGTCAGCGTCCTTGATCGGGCGGGCCACCCCGAAGTCGCTGAGGAACACCCGCTCACCATCACCGATCTCATCGCTGAGCAGCAGGTTGGACGGCTTGACGTCGTGGTGCACGACGTCGCGCTGATGGGCGTAGTCCAAGGCCTTGGCGACCTCACCAACGATGTGCACCGCCCGGTGCGGTGTCATCACACCGGCGCGCAGGGCCTCCTCGGCGTCGGTGCCGTCGACGTACTGCAGCGCGATCCACAGCTCGCCGTCGCTGGTTTCGCCGCGCCCGTACATCGACACGATGCCGGGGTGGTCGAACTGCGACACGATGTCGGCTTCGCGGATGAACCGCTCTCGGAACGCGCGATCGCGGGACAGCTCGGCGTCGAGAACCTTCAGCGCGTCGCGCCGGGGCAGGGTCGGGTTCTTCGCCAGGTACACCGAGCCCATGCCGCCGGTGCCCAGCACACGTTCGATGCGGTAACCCGCTATCACTGAGCCCACCGAGACCATGCGTTCAAGGATGCGGCATGGAGGCGGCACGGTGGGCAAACGCTTCGTCAACGCGCCGACAGCCGCGACGCGCGGGAGTGGTGTTGCGACACGCGCTGTCCGTCGGGGGTAACTGCGATAATGGTCAGCAGGCACCACTTCCTCCAGAGGGGCGGCATGGTTTCCCGACCAGCCCGAACGACCGCCGTAGTGATTTGCGTCACAATAGTGTCGTTTCGGGCTGTTGAGACCCCTTCAAGGTGAGACCCGCGAACAGTGCGGGGTGCCCGAAGGAGGAACAGCTTATGAACGAGGACCCCGAACGCGACCACGCCGCGTCCGCACCCGACGACGACGAACATCTCGATCGCACCGCCGTGACCAACACCGTCACCGAGGGGATCAGGTCGGCGATGACCGGCGGCCCACTGTCCGACGTCCTCAACGCCGGCATCCGCGGCGCCGCCCATGACGCACTGGGCGCTGCCAGCATCGGTGCGTGGGCGTCGCCCGCCAATCAGCTGCGGGGCGAGAAGTTCGACTTCGGTCTAAGTGCTGCCGCCCAGGCAGCTGGTGACGCTCTCACGAAGGCCATCTCCGGGCGGGCGCACGACATTCTCGGCGGCAGCCTCTCCGACATCATCGGTGCGCGCGACCTGACGTCCCCGATCGACTTCATGAAGGACGTTCGCGGCCCACACCTTGATCTCGGCCTCGGCGCTGGCGCGCGGGCCGCCATGGATACCTTCAAGCAGCGCACCGACGACCTGATGGGCCGCTCCGCGCTCGCCGACATCATCGGGCCCGGCTCCTTCACCTCACCTCTCGATCACCTCAAAGGTATCCAGGGACCTGACCTCGGGCTCGGCCTCGGCGCCGGTGCGCAGGCCGCCATGGATACCTTCAAGCAGCGCACCGACGACCTGATAGGCCGCTCCGCGCTCGCCGACATCATCGGGCCCGGCTCCTTCACCTCACCTCTCGATCACCTCAAAGGTATCCAGGGACCCGACCTCGGGCTCGGTCTTGGCGCCGGTGCGCGCGTCGCGATCGACGCCTTCGGATCTCGGTCGTCGGCCTTCGACGTGCTTGCCCGGCACGGGGTGGACCCGCTGGCTGGGTTCCGCTCGTCGCTAGATGCCGGCCTGTCGGATCGGTGGGGTGTCGACAACCTGCTCGGCGGCCACGCGGCCGGCATCACCGATCAGCTACGCCACGCAGCTCTGGGCGCCTATCCGTCCGCGTTCGACGACATGATGCGCCGCTCGCAGCGTTCGATCCACGAGTTCATGTACGGAACGTCGCGGTTCCTTGAGCCGTCGGCATGGATGAACGATCTGTTCCGCCCTGCGGAGTCGATCACCGAGATGATGCGGTCGCTGTGGCCGCTCGCCGACCGCGGCATGCGCGCGGCGCAGTCTGCGCTGTGGGATGCGCTGCGGATCGTCCGCATGCTAGAGCGCAACGACCCGAAGGCGCGGGACGCGGTGCGGGACTTCCTGATCGAGTGGCTCGACTTCAGTTACGCGACTTGGGATTTGGTGTGCTCGGCCACGTTGGTCCTGATGAACGTCGGCTCATGGCTGCCGGACAACCTGCTGGCGGGGACCTTCGATCCTTGCCCCCGGCTGCGCGCCCTGACCTTGAAGGAACATCGGGCGGTCAGCCGGCTGAGCACCGACCCCAACCTCCGTTTCCGAGGCAAGCCGCTGCTGTCTCTCGACCAGCCGGTCAAGGTGTCCGACGCCGACAGCTCGGTCACAGTGCTTCGTGACCTCGTTCCAGATCGAGCGGCACCCGATCCGGCCGACGTCGACGACACCGAGATCGCCGACCCGCGGATCGCCCGGCTGTGGTGGAAGTTCACCGACCGCGAGCGCGAGATTCTGCGCGAGAAGAGTAAGCCGAGGGTGACGTGGCCGGCTGCGGCGATCGCCTGCGGCGGCACCGCAGCAGAAGGTGACCGGCTGCGACGCAAGGCCCGCCGCCTGGCCCGCGCCGATCAGACATCCGAGGCCCCGGTGCGCCGCACCACCGAGGCGAGCTGATCGCAGTGGGCGGCTACATTGATCCGGTTCAGCGTGTCGTCGACGACGCCTACAAGCGCACCAAGGGGCCGGTCGCGTTCCTCGACGAGTCGTACCAGGCCCCGGCCAACGGCACCCACCGCGGCTCGTTCTACGTCCTGACCGCCGTGCTGGTGGCCGTCAAGGACATGGACACACTGCGGACCGGGCTCGGCGAAATCGCCGGCAGCGACTACTGGCACACCTGCGACGCCTTGCAGACCGACGACGGGCGGGCCCTGACGCAGGAGATGCTCGACTACCTCGCCGAAGGCGTCGAACCGTGCGTGGTCGCCCACCGAGTCAACGTCGACGCCGAGGACGCCGACGCCGAAGGGGCGCGCCGGGAGTGCTACCACGCCCTGGCCGTCGAGCTGGCCGCCGGCCGGCCCGGCGTCTGGGACGCGGTGGACCTGCTCATCCTGGAGGAGCGCAACCAGAGCAACTTCAAGAACAAGGACCAGCTCAACCACAAAGAACTGATCTCAGCAGGACGGGTTCCTCGACAGACCCGGCTCGTGCAGATCTCACCGGCATGTGAGCGCTTGTTGTGGCTACCCGATCTTGTGGCCGCGGCGTATCGGCGCACCATCACCCACAGCGACCGCAGCCTGTTCGACGTGATCAAGGACCAGACCCACTTCGTGGCGCTGCCCACGCCGCAGTCCGGCCACCCGACCCCAGAAATGAAGCAGCCCCCGGCTGCCGTAGCTACACCGAGGGCCAGACCGACTGTCGAGGCTTAAAGCCCGGAGGGCCGGTTCCTTTGCTCGCAACTAGGTTAACACCTCTTCCGGTCGGAATCATCCCCGAATGCAGGGTCAAGCCACCCGCGTCACTGTGACGAAACTCCGAGACCCCCGACGACAGGACCCGACACACTCGCCCAAGGTCTCACCCGGCTCATGCTCGACGCCGACGCCGACATCGACGTCGACACCAACCTCACCGTGCTGAAGCAGATCCAGACCTCGCCACTACCCCCAGTGATAAACGCCGACGCCGGGATGCGCCGCTGAAATAGGTGGCGCTAGTGCGTGAGCGGATCCAGTCGACCGTCAGCGATACCCCGCGCTGTGTCATACGCCCTCTGAATCCCAGCGTTGACCCGAGAACGCGTGCGTTCATCGACGTCGCTGAGATCTCGGGCAGAATTCGACAGCGCGGCGCGGTCTTCGGGGTTCAAGCCGGACAACGGTGATGCCATCAGTGAAACTCCTCATTCAGACCGCTCATTGCGGTGCGTTCAAGAACCGCGATGTCCTCATCCTGACGCTGGGCGCCAATCAGCGGCTGCGCGACTCTCCGATCATGCTTAGGAAATATCCCAGAAGCGTCCGACATAAAAGCCGGGCGGTCGTCGAAGATTCCGATATACCGACGCGGGGCGACCCCGGCAAACGGCTTCAACCTGTCTTCGGCACCCTCCGAGAACATACGAACAGCCCGACTCTTCGGGTAAGGCTCGATGTACTCCACCCTGCTCAAACGCACCGACAGAGCGTGCTTGTAACACAAATGACAGGGATAGGTCGTCACATACAGAGTGCCCTGCGCAGGCGACACACCCCGGACGGTCGCGTCGTCGATGGCGCGCGCTTCGGCATGCACCGCGCGTTGATACTCGATAACGCTCATCAATTCCCCGCCCTTCAGAGCGGCCGCGGCTTGATCAACGCCGTCACCTTCCAGACCCTCAGCGAGCAGGCCGGCAGACTTCAACCGCTGCACCGTGTCGCGCAAGTTGTCCCTCTTGAACCTCTCGCTGGTATCCACACCTTGCTGCACATCAGGCGTCTGCCCGTAGGGCACGTCGTTATAGCCCGTAGCGACCACCGCATCACCAACAACGATGGCCGCACCCACTTTTCGGCTCGCCGCCAACGAGCGCGCTCTACTGGCACGCGCGACATACATCGCATACTCACCGATAGTCGGCTCGACAGGCTCACCGAACAGCAAACCCACAATTCGGTTGATCTCGCCTCGGTCGTTGTTGCGGACGAAGAAGTCCGCCTGCGGGTAGGTGTCGATGACGTTCTGGCCAAAAGGCTCGCGGTCATCAGCGTCGACACCGATCAACTCCTCGACAATTTGCCGCTTCCCCGCCGGGTCGCTGGCCGACAGGTTGCGCTGCATCAAATTCTCGGTGCGTTCAGCAACGCTGCTCTGGCTGCCGACCAACACGAACTGATTGCCGTAGACCTCCCGGAGCAGCTGCACTTCCTCCCGCCGTTTCAACGACTGCAGGATGTAGGCCGTGCGCGGTCGTCCGGGCAAGATCTCTGCAGCCGGCCGCGTATCGCCGTCACTGCGATACAGGGCGATCCTCTGAGCGCGGACCGCCGCCACCGCTAACCGGGCGATCGAAGCCGGATCCTCATTGTTATCCCTACAAAACTGGTTCCCCGCACGGATCAGCCGACGGATCCTCTGATCCTCCGACTCACCCGCGGGCGCAGGTTCAGTCGGCAATAGCCCGGAAAGCTTGATATTGACCGCCGTGTAATCGCAGTCCGCCAGGATTCCCTGAACCTTGCCCGCCAAGTCACTGGTGTCCATACCGACCGGCGACACCAAACCGATGACCAGTTCAGGACCAATGCGCTCCACCGGGGCAGCTTAGTCGACCTAGATCACGTAGAGGCCACCTCATCAGTGCAACCCGCGGCGAGCTGCCCCCGCCTCCCGACTATCTCCACCCGCAAGCACAGGCACAAGCCTGCATCCTCCGTATCGCAAACGCTCGCCGCGGAACGGTCGGCAGCGGTGGCGCCGTTTCTCCGTCTCTCGTCGAGCGCAGGCATGTGCCCAAGGAGGCCCTCACAACGAGGCCCTTGCAATCGTTCCGTGGGCCAGCCCGGTGATGCACCGTGCATCACGAACAGATCACGGCCAGCCTCTGGCGCGGTGCACCGCTAGCGCGCCGCAGGTCAGAGAACTGCACCAGACGGCGCGCCAACTGCGCCACCAACTAGACCGCCCCTCTGGGCCCTGCGCCGGAACCGTGCACCAGGTGCGGCGGATGCTCCAAGGAACCGCGCCGGTGAACCAGCGGCGGTGTCGCGTCCGGCACCTACAGTGCGGGACATGCCAGTCGCCTACCACTGGTCGCCGATCACACGGCGCACCTCCATCCGGATGCACGGATTGGTCATCGGAGCCGCCCCGAGCGTCAACGGCGTCGAAGACGACCACCGCAACCCCTGGATCAGCCTGGCGCCGACAGCGGCCCAGGCGTGGTGGCTGTCCGGGGGAGCGCTAGAAGGTGGCGGGTTCGCCGTGGAGCATCCCGTCTGGGACCTGTGGGAAGCCGACCTCACCGACATCGATCACACCCCAGGGCGGCCGGACTACCCCGAGATCCGCGTACCGGGCGACATCCCCTCCGAGCGACTCACCTGGATCGGCAGCCGCGTCTTCGGTGTGGACGCCGCATGACCAAGCGGCCACCGGCGACACCGCTCTACATCGAGGACCCACTACCCCTTGAATGCGCCCGCTGTCACCACCTCTGGCCTTCAACCTGTGCCTGCCGCCACCGATCCAACTGCCGCCGCTGCGGCCAACCCCTTGTGGATCCCGTGCTGGCCGCTGGCTACTGCACCGCCGCTTGCCTCTACAACGACTGACCACCCGGCGCGCCGGATGCCATGGTGGACACCATGGACGGTGTGGGACTGCGTGAACTACGCGAGCACGCTGACGAACTGGCGAGCCGCGCCGAGGCTGGCGAAGAGATCACCATCACCGTCGCAGGGCGGCCCATCGCCAAGCTCGTCCCCGCCACAGTGCGCACTCACGCCTGGCGACAATGGAGTGACGTCGCCGAGGTCTTCACCGGTCCCGCCGATCCCGACTGGGCAACTGACCGCGACTACATCGCACACACATCCGAGACGACCGAGACGAACTTCAGTAGTGGTAGCGGGCTTTCAGGATCTTCACCTCATTGGCGTCGGCCCGGTACACCAGACGGTGCTCGTCGTCGATGCGCCGCGACCAGTACCCGGAGAGGTCGCCCTTCAACGGTTCCGGCTTCCCGATGCCGTTGAACGGATCTCGTTGAATCTCTGCGATCAGCCTCGTGATCCTGCGCGCCGTTTTCCGATCGGTGGCCAGCCAGTACAGGAAGTCGTCCCATCCGTCTGGGTCGAAATGGATGCTTCTCACGCCTGGCCGCCGGACATCTCCTCGAGTTCCTCGATCGTCGTCGCGTGATCCACCGAATTAGGAGATTGAGAACCTTTGTCTCGGGCGACGGCCTCCATCAGCCGCCGTGCGTTCTCAGGAGATCGCAGCAGGTAGACGGTCTCCTGCCACGAGTCGTAATCGTCCGCTGACATCAACACTGCGTCACCGGCCTTGGACGTAATCCGGACGGGCTCGTGGTCGGTATTGACTTGCTCCAGCAGGGGAAACAGCCGCTGACGTGCTTCGCTTGCGCTGATAGACATCCATCCAGCCTTCCACTCGGACCAGTACATAATAATCGTACCTATTCCGTACGACTATCTAGTACTAGGCGAGCGTCTACACGCCGGATGCCGCCACCCAGCCTAAGCAGCCAATTGCTGTTTCCAATGTCTGCGGATGCTGGGACAATTCACCCATGGGCGCGAAAACGAAGCTCGACATCGAGACCGACCAGCTGCATTCAGCAGCCGGCAAAGCCGGGCAGACGCTTGCCGCAAGCGTGATCGGTGCAATCCCGCCACCCCCTCCCGCAGCGATGTCGCAGCTCGACGCAGCGCTGGCCGGAGTGAGCGCGCAGAGCGAGCTACTGAGGTCCAACGTAGACACACTCGACAGCACCTGGGCCACCAAGCAGTCCGCGGCGCTCACGGAGTCGCCCCCCGTTCTTCAGCAGCAGGACGTTCAGGGCGCTACGGAGATGGAGTCGGTACCCCAGAGCGAGTACCCGATGCCGCAGATCAACCCGATCGCGCCGGCCGACGGTATTCAGCCCGCGAGCTACAGCCCCTCAATGCCCGAGAACGGGCCATGGGGCCTGGACGACGGTGAGTGGGAGCTGGACGAGTGGGGCTCCCCGCAGCCCGTGTGGCCGCAGGGTGGCGCCAGCGGGGGAGCAGGACCCGGCGCTGGCGTATCCGGCGGAGTCGCGCCAATCTAGATACAGAAGTCGATACCGGACCAGGGAGTACAGGATGTCAGTCGCGCCGCCACCGGCCTACCAGACGTGGCCGCCGCAGCCGTACCCACCGGCTCCGCAGCCCCCACGTCGACGCTGGCCCGCAGTCGCAGCCACAGCAGCTGGCGCGGCCATCGTCGGCGGCCTCGTCACCACCCTGATCACCTTCGCCGTCACCACCCCCGAAGCTGCAACCACCGCCACATCGGCACCCTCCACAGTCACCGAAACTGCCGCGCCGCCACCAGCTCCCGCGCCACTGCCCGCCGCCCAGGCCGACGCCCAAACCTGCCGGGCATGGCAGACAACGGACACCCTCGTCACCGCCGGCGCTGCAGCCGTGCCCCCCGGCGTAGATTTCAACGACCCAGCCACGCCGAACAACCCGGTGTACAAAGCTGCTTTCACGCGCGCCGGCGATCTCTTCGGCCAGGCCGCCGAAACCTTCGCGGCTCAAACGGCTCCGGGTACTAGCCCGACGCTGGCGGCCGTGGCGGACACCACCGTCAGCTCGCTGAGGGCTCTCTCCGAGTCTTACAAGTCGTTCGACCCGGCCACAGGCAACGCGATTGCGGTCTTCCAAGCGAGCCAGAAGGCTGTTGATTGGTTGTGCCGATGAGTCAGAACCATTTTGGTGTGGACACGGCGTTTCCTCCGCCACCTCCACCGCCCGTTCCGGGTTGGCCGCCTCATCAGCCGCCTGGGCCGCCCCCAGCGAGGCCAGCCCGTGGTCGGCGCTGGCCCGTGCTTGTGGCTGCCGGCGCCATCGCTGCGACAATCGCCAGCGTCGCCGCGGCCTCAATCACCCTCAGCGCACGGGATACAGGTCCGTCAGACGCCCCGGTCACCAGCTCACCAGTCACGGTCACCGTTGCAGCACCAACCCCTGCCGCGCCCGCGCCTTTGCCGACCGCAGAGGCCGACCGTCAAACATGCCAAGACGGGTGGGTTCAGGCAGGCAATCTCATCAGGTCTGCGCAAGACGCCCTCAGTGTGCTGCCGCCTGATGTAAAGGTCGGAGATCCGGCTGCGACGTCGAATCCACAGTGGGCCAGCTCTATTCGCAGGGCGGCAGATCTTTATACGCAGGCTAGTGCGGCACTCGACGGAAGTATCGCACCGGGCGCCACACCTGTCTTATCCGAAGCTGCACGAACAAGCGTTCGCACCCTTCGGGTCCTTGGTGAGGCAATCCGGACAAGTGATCCGATTACTGGAAACGCCGTCACGATGGCAAACGAGTCGACTCAGCTGACCGGCGCATTGTGCGTCCGTCTGGCATAGCCGAAAGGATTCAGCGCCTTGGCTTTCGGTGAGGTCATGATGCCGATGACGGAGCACTCGGCTGAAATTCTGGCCGGGTCGTGGCCAGCGTCGAGTGTCATGTCTTGGTCGGGTTACGCCATGGCGTTCTCGCAGGCCGCAAACACGCTATTCAAGGAACTCGATGTCCAGATGGACATCAAGCAGATTCTAGCCCCGATGGACGGCGCGTTCATCGACGCGGCGCGCAACCTCGCCGCAGGCCGCGAGACCGCATTGCAGAATCGGATCGAGGCGTACCGCCATATCTCGAAGAAGGCCCACTGGGCGGCGAATGAGCTGCAGTCGACCAAACAGGATCTTGTCGAGATCGTGAACCAGGCCGAGGAGGACATCCAAACTTCCCGCGACAGCGCGGAAAAGGCCAAAGCCGTTGCACTACAAAGCACCCCGCTAATTGCTCCTGCTGCGATCGCCGCCATCGAGGCGCAACTACAGACGAGCATCGCCAAGATTGTTTCCATAGCTAAGTCAAATGCCATAGCACGTGACGGGCAGGGCGCCTCCACGGTGACTGCTCTGTCGACCGACATCTCTCAATGGGCCGCCCCCTTCGCTAATCACCTACTGCCCGAGGCGGGCGGCATGCCAGGTCTCCCTGGGATCAGCGCGCCGGCTGCTCCTGCTCCAGGACTGCCTCAGGACACGAACGGCAGCGTGCGCCAGGTCGACTATCTAACTGGGAACGCGCTTGATCCGAAGCAGGCCACACCGGAGCAACAGGCGCCGAAATCCGAATCACAGACTGCGGCCGACAGAAACATTCAGCAGACAGCTTTTAAGCAGCCCGACAAAGCTGACCCCACCGAAGTATCGAAGCCCTCGACGCCTTCCACACCGTCCACGCCATCGACGCCTTCGTCGCCGAGTTCTGGTGGGGGCAGTAGTAATCCGGCGTCTGTGCTCGGACAGATGATGAAGCCGGCGTCCTCGGGCAGCTCGTCGCCGGCGTCGTCGTCGCCGGCGTCATCGAGCGCGGCGAGCAATCCTGCGAGTGCGGCGCAGTCGAGTCAGCTAGCGAATGCCAACGGCGCGAACGGGGCCGGGGCGGCGAACGGGGCTGGGGCGGCCAATGCTGCCAACGCGGCAGGGCGCGCATCGGGGCTGGCCAGCTTGGGTTCCGGGTTGGCTGAGTCGTCGGCGCGGATGGCTTCTGGGGCGGTGAATACGGCGACCAATGCGGTCAGTGCCGCGACGAACATCGGCACCAACGTGGCGCACAACGTGGCGCAGGCCGCCGCGCAAGCGCCGGCGGGTCCTGCGGCGACGACCACGCCGGCGTCTGTGGGTGGTCCGGTGAGTGCTGCTGCGCCGCCGATGGGGATGATGCCGCCGCCGGCTGCGGCCGCGGGCGGTCCTGGTCCGGTGAGCCCGGTGACCGGCGCTCCTCCCGCTGCTGCCGCTCCGACGCCGACGTCGCCGGCCGCTGGCGCGGCACCGCTCAGTAGCGCCGCAGCGCCGTCTGCGGCCTCTGCTGGGGCTTCGTTGGCGCCGGTGGCGGTGCAGGGGCCGTCCATTCGTGGGATCGGCGCGGACGGTGCCACCGGAGATGTCATCTTCGATCAGGCGATGGACGCCGGCCGGGACGTGATCACCTCGCTGGTCGCGCAGACGATGGGCAGCGGCTACGTCGACATCCAGTACGCGGCGTCGCTGATCTGGGAGCGTGGCGGCACCATCTCAGCGTGGCTGGCCACCAGTGAGGGCGCGAGCTACATCCCGCTGGGTGTGCGGATCCCGCAGGACGTCCGCTTGGCGGTCACCGACCCGATCGTCGGGCACAAGCTGTGGAGCGAATCGGCGGAGGCGGGCGGCGCCAATCCGCTGGAGACCATCGTTCGGCAGGCCGAGGCGCGTGAGCAGGCCGCGCCGGGCGCGCGGGTGTTGGCGGTCGCTTCGACGCTGCCGATGGATCAAGTCATCGACTGGGCCGGCGCAGTGGGAGCGCGGCCGGTCAGTGTGAATCCCCGAGAGGTCCAGGCCAGCAAGGGAATCGCGGATCCGTCGATGGCGCATCGCTGCGCGGTCGCGATGCCGTGGGAATGGAGTGTCGTCAACAGGTTCACCGAACAGGACCGGTTGAAGGTGGCGGCGCGGCATTCGCAGATGGCGGCCAGTGTGACGCAGATGAGCGGGCGCGCCACCGATCAGGTCATCGACCTTTTCGAGCAGCGCAAGCCCATCAGCGACGCGTTGTGGGCCGACGTTGCGAAGCAACGTTTCATGTCGTTGATCGCCTACCAGACGGCGATGAAGAATGCCGGTCAGGGCGGAGCGGAGCCGCCGGCCCGGCTGTTGGCGACGGCGCGTGCCGCTGAGGTCGTGATGTGCCTGCGCGATTTCGATTCGGTCGATGGCTGTGCGGATCTGTTGTACGCCTCCCGGTTGGCGGGGGCGCCGCTGCATCCCGCCGCCGCCAACACGGCATAGAGCGGGCGACGCCGACGTGAACGCGATCCGGTCATATCTCAAAGGTTTGCAGCAGACGCCGTTTCCGCCCATGGCCGAGACCTATGACGTGCCCGAGGTCACCAGTGACGGCCCGCTGCGCGTAGTCGACATGGCAGCTCGCGGTTACCTCCAGGCGGTGAACGTGGTCCTGTCGTCGGATCAGCTCGTCGCCATGCGCCAGTGGGGTGAGCGGATGATCCGGATCAACGCGTGGCTGGATGTTCTCGACGCTGGCGATGACGTAGATCGCGCTGCCGCGGCGATGGCCGCGTTGCCTGATGTCGGCGACGGGACTGAGTACGATTCGGCGACAACGGTTTTCGATGAGATTCAGGCTCTCGCAGTTTCCCAACGTAAGTGCGACGCGGACCGGGCGAGCTTGCGCGAGGCGATCGCGTTCTACCTGGCGGCGGTGGACCGCACCGTCGCTGGCTTCACCGGGTTCCTGCAGTCCTGCGATGACGTCGGCGAGCAGCTGCGTCACGCAGTCGAGGTCGCCCGCAGGATCGACGGCTACCGCCGCCGACTGAGCGACATTCAAAAGAACTCCGAAGCGGGGTCGGGCACACGGCCGGTGGTCTGACATGGCCGGCGCCGCGCTGTCCACACCCGAGCTGCTGTTCTACTTCCCAGCGGAGTCGATCGCGTCGTTGACGCGGCGGTGGCAGGACTGGGTGTCGCGCGGCGCGACCGTGGCGACCCGGAAGGACCAGGCCCAGGATTGCCCCGGCACGCGGTTCGAGCTGCTGCGCACACACATTCTTCTGCGGCCCGTGATGACGGCCGCGGTGGCGATCGCCGAACCGCGTCTGGACCGCGCCAACAGCGTCGAGGACAAGCTGGTGTTCTTCCCATTTTTGCCGTGGCCGTGGCCGCAGATGGTCGGCGCGCACCTCATCGACGGCGACCCCGACACCCTGTGGCTGATGCCGCGCTCGTTGACCGTCGACGACTTCTAGGTGTGGCAGTACATCGACGATGTGCGGGCGGGCCGGATGTCGATGGCCGACTACGAGCGTCTCGAGGCCGCGGCCGGCCCGTCCCGCGGGCACTGCCCGGAGATGGGCACGGCCTCCACCATGGCCACGATCGTGGAGGGGCTGGGCATGACACTGCCCGGCGCCGCCGCGGTGCCCGCCATGGACTCGCGGCGGTTGCAGGTGGCCGAAGAGGTGGGTGCGCGTGCGGTGGGCCTGGCCGCCGAGGGAGTGCGGCCCTCGCACGTGCTCACCGCCGAGGCCTTCGACAACGCCATCACTCTGATGCTGGCGGTCGGCGGATCCACCAACGCGATCGTGCACCTGCTGGCCATCGCCGGCCGCGCCGGGGTGCCGCTGACCCTGGACAGGTTCCACGAATTGTCCGCGCGCACACCGCTGATGGTGAACGTGCGGCCCGCCGGAGAGCACCTGGTGGAGCAGGTGTTCCACGCCGGCGGCATCCCCGCGGTGATGAAGTCAATCGAGACCCTGCTGCACACAGACGCGCTGACCGTCAGCGGCAAGACCGTCGCCGACAACCTGCCCTCCGGCATCTCCACCGCCGCAGACGTCATCGCCACCATCGATGCCCCGTTCCAGCCGCCGCAGGGCCTGGCCGTGGTGCGCGGCAACCTGGCGCCCACCGGCGCAGTGATCAAGTGCAGCGCGGCCACCCCTGCCCTGCTGGTGCACCAGGGGCCCGCCGTGGTGTTCGACGACATGCGCGACATGATGGCCCGCTTCGACGACCCCGACCTGGACGTCACCGCGGATTCCGTGCTGGTGCTGCGTAATGCCGGCCCGCGCGGTGCCCCCGGCATGCCTGAGTGGGGCCAGCTGCCCATCCCCAGCAAGCTGCTGCGCCAGGGCGTCACCGACATGGTGCGGATCTCCGATGCCCGGATGAGCGGAACCGCCTACGGCACGTGTGTTCTGCACGTCAGCCCCGAGTCGGCCGCGGGCGGTCCGCTGGGCCTGGTCCGCGACGGCGACATCATCGCGCTGAACGCCCACGCCGGCACGCTGGACCTACTGGTTCCCGACGACGAACTGGCCACCCGCCAGGCGCCACCCCCGCGCCATCGACAGCGTCGTGGCTACGCGGCCATGTACGTCGACCGTGTCCTGCAGGCCGACCGGGGGTGCGATTTCGACTTTCTGGTCGGCCGCTCCGAGCAGCCCGAAAACGAGCCGGACGCCATTTTCGACGGCTGGGTGGGGGGCTGGTGAGTTAGCGGCTTCTTGGCGATCCCGCCCTGGTCAACGGCCTGATCGACGCTTTCCCAACGCGGACCCAACAGCCTCGCGTGTACCGTCGACACCATGACCCAGGCACCTGCCTCACCTCCGCTGCACATGCAGCGTGTCGACTTCGACCCCATCCCCACCCTCGGCGAGATCCGCGAGACCGAGGGGGTGCGCACCGTCATCAACGCCTTCGGCATGCCGGTGTACCTGGTGACCCGCCACGACGACATCAAGACGGTGCTCTCCGATCCGGAGCGGTTCTCCAATGAGCGCCCGCCAGGGTTCGTCGTACCCGGGGCACCCGAGGTGTCCGAGGAAGAACAACGCGCCGCCCAGTCCGGCAACCTGCTGGGCCTGGACCCACCCAGGCACACCCGGTTGCGCCGCATGCTCACCGGCGAGTTCACCGGCCGCCGGATGAAGCGCCTGGAGCCGCGGATCACCGAGATCGTGACCCAGCATCTGGACGCCATGGAAAAGGCAGGTCCACCAAGTGATCTCGTCACCGACTTCGCATTGCCCATCCCGTCACTGGTGATCTGCGAGTTGCTGGGCGTGCCGTATGACGACCGCGACGATTTCCAGCACCGCACCAGCCGGCAGCTCGACCTGTCGATCCCGATCGAGGAACGCTTCGAGCTGCAGCGCGCCGGGCGTGCCTACATGCAGGCGCTGGTGGCCGGCGCACGTCGCTCCCCCGGTGACGACATGCTCGGAATGCTGGTGCGCGAGCATGGATCCGAGCTCACCGACGACGAGCTGGTGGGCATCTGCAGCCTGCTACTGGTGGCCGGTCACGAGACCACCTCCAACATGCTCGGCCTCGGCACCCTGGCGTTGCTGCAGCACCCGGATCAGCTGGCCCTGGTGCGCAACGACCCCGATGCCGTGGGCCCGGCGGTGGAGGAGCTGCTGCGCTGGCTGTCGATCGTGCATTCGGGCATCCCCCGCATCACCACCAACGAGGTGGAGATCGCCGGGGTGCAGATTCCCGCGCACCAGCTGGTGGTCGTCTCACTACCGTCGGGCAACCGCGACCCGAGCTTCATCGACAACCCGGAGGTATTCGACGTCCGCCGCGGCGCGATGGGACATCTGGCGTTCGGCCACGGCGTCCATCACTGCCTGGGCGCACCGCTGGCCCGGATGGAGATGAAGATCGCGTTTCCGGCTCTGCTGCAACGCTTCCCGACGCTGCGGCTCGACGAACCCTTCGACGACGTGGCGTTCCGGTCCTTCCACTTCATCTATGGGCTGCAGTCGCTGCAGGTGGCCTGGTGAGGGTGCGCGCCGACCGCGACGTCTGCATCGGCGCCGGGGTCTGTGTGATGAACAGCGAGGCGGTCTTTGATCAGGACGACGACGGCATCGTGGTACTGCTGGTCGACGACGTGCCCCCAGCCGAGCAGGACAACGCGCGGAAAGCCGTGCAGCTCTGCCCCTCTGGGGCGCTGAGCATCGTCGAGTGAACGAGCGTTGACACTGCGCACAGCGTGATAAAGCTCGGCTGACGCTCACGCTGGGTGCAGTCTCGACGATGTGCGAAAACCCGTGTTTCACTTCAGTATCTGACGCCTCACCGCGCTGAGTCTTGTCGGTGGGTCGCACTATTGTTCGAGTCATGGGAACGTCAGCTATTGCCGATCGGGAGGCGATGCTGGCTGCCCTCGCGCAGATCGAAACCTTGACCGCGCAGATGAATCGGCTGTCGATCGACGCGTTCACCGATGCCGAGTTACTCGACGTGCAGCAGCGCCGCGAAGCGGTGGTCCGGGCGCAGCCAGTGCTCGATCACCGCGTGTATCAGCGGATCACCTCCCAAAGCTCACCGATATCCCTGGGCGCCAAGAGTTACGCCGCCGTACTGGTACAGCGGCTGCGGATCTCCACCGCTGAGGCGCACCGCCGGTTGGATGAGGCGGCGTCGTTGGGGCCGCGGACCTCGCTGACCGGCGAGCCGTTGACGCCCTCGATGCCGATGTTCGCCCGCGGTCAGGCCCAGGGGTTGATCGGCGCCGAGCACATCAAGCATCTGCGGTGGTTCTTCCGTGAGCTGCCCGGGTTCGTGGACTTTCAGACCCGGGAGAATGTCGAGGCCCAGTTGGCCCAGCATGCCTGCGAACTCGGGCCCGCCGAGTTCCGGATAGCCGCAGCGCACATGCTCTATCTGCTCAACCAGGACGGCGAGCTCTCCGATGAGGACCGTCAAGCCCTGGCCTACATCCGGGTCGGCAAGCAACGCCCCGACGGGATGCGCCCCTTCGAAGGCTTGTTGACCCCGGAAGCGTGGGCCACCTTAGAGCCGTTGATGCAGCGCAACGCCGCCCCGGGGATGTGCAACCCGGCTGACGAGAATCCCTGCCTCGAGGGTGAACCCACCGAAGAGCAGAAGCGGAATGACACCCGCACCGCGGGTAAGCGCAACCACGATGCGCTGCTGGCGTTGTGCAAGCGGATGCTCACCAGAGCGACGGGGACCATCAACGGCCTGCCCGCGAATGTCGTGATCACGGTGAGTCTGACTGATCTGGAGAAGGGCACCGGCCACGGGCTGACCGCCGGCGGCACGCTGCTGCCGATCGCCGATGTCCTGAAGTTCGCCGCCCACTCGAGGCCCTGGCTGGCGCTGTTCGACGGCAACGGCCTGCCCCTGCACCTAGGTGTGATGTCCAGGGAGGTTGTCCCGATTCGTATCGGTGAGTCTGTGTGACAGAGAAGGCCTCCGGTTGTGAAGTGGAGCTGTCTAGGAACCGCTTCATCAACCAGGAGGCCTTCGTGTCCCACGCTAACGCTGCTTTGACCCCTCGTGCACGTTTGAGGCTCGCTCAGTTCGTCGTCGAGGAGGGCTGGACCTACGCCGCAGCGGCCAAGATGTTCATGGTCTCCCCACGAACCGCCAAGAAATGGGCGGACCGCTTCCGCGCCGAAGGCGCTGCGGGGATGGTCGACCGCAGTTCTCGGCCGCGCCACAGTCCGAACAAGACCAGCCAGCAGGTGATGCGACGAATCGTTGACGTGCGGTGGCGCAAGCGGTTGGGTCCGGTGCAGATCGCCGGGCGCCTTGGCGTGCCGGCTTCCACGGTGCACGCGGTGCTGACCCGGTGCCGGATCAACCGGCTGTCCTACATTGACCGGGTCACCGGGGAACCCCTGCGGCGCTACGAACACGACTATCCCGGCTCGCTGATCCACGTCGACGTCACCAAGTTCGCCAACATCCCCGACGGCGGCGGACATCGGTTCTTAAGCCGCGAGCACGGCAGACGCAACAGACAGCGGACCGCGCATCGAACCGGCGAACGCGCGGGGAATTGGCGACCCCGGATCGGAATTGCATTCCTGCACACAGTCATTGACGATCATTCCCGGATGGCCTACGCCGAGATTCAGTCCGACGAGAAAGCCGTCACCGCAATCGGTGTCCTGCGCCGCGCGGTGGCGTGGTTCGCTGAGCGTGGCGTCACCGTCGAACGAGTCTTGTCTGACAACGGGTCGGCCTACGTGTCCTACGCCTGGCGCGACGCCTGCGCCGAACTGAACATCACCCCGAAGCGCACCCGCCCGTATCGGCCACAAACCAACGGCAAAATCGAACGATTCCACCGCACGCTGGGCGACGGATGGGCCTACGCACGGTTCTACGAATCCACCGACCAACGCAACACCGCGCTACCGGGCTGGCTGCACTTCTACAATCACCACCGAGCCCACTCCGCCATCGGAGGCCGCCCACCAGTCACCAGACTGACCAACCTCCCTGGACATCACATCTAGGCAGCCATATCGAAGCGTGCCGTATGCAGCGCGGAGGCAGTGAGCGAGCCGGGCGTCGCGCGGCGCGCGTGTCATATCGGCGTTCAGGTCGCGAAGCCCTAATGAATCATGTTCGCTCGACTTCGGTCCACGCCTGCTTGTGCGCTTGGCTGTCCACCGCGGTCGGTGGGCCGGTCATTCAGTGGTGGTGACGTGTGCGCCGCGCTGTAGGGGCGGCCGCGGCCCTGGCGAGAAGAGCTTGCAGTTCGGGGTTGGAGTCGTATTCCTGCTGGGCGGCGGTGTCGACATGGGCGGGCTGCAGCAGGATGCTTCCGTCCTCATTGACTCGCATGAGGAACCGTTGGTTGGGGTGGCCGGGAAGTGCCGTGCGGCCGCGTGCGTCGGTCTCGACGAGCGCAGGTTGTGGTCCCATACCCCCAGGCTATGCCCATTGCCGCCTGCTGCTTCAGCGGTCCGGCACGGGTATGTTGCGTCGTCGTGGCCAATGACGATGACGCCCCTGCTGTCCTGCTGCCCGTGCCGACCGAGCGGGTCGATCCGTGGGAGACCTCCGACGACGACGGAGCGAGGTTCCGGTATTTCCTGGGGACCCCGCGAGGGGAAGTCGCGACGGTGCGGTTGGCCGGCTTCCAGCGTGCTGACGGCACCCTCTACGACTTGGCGATCAGCGTCGACGCTGATGGGCCGTTGGATGTTGGCTCCGCGGAGCGACTGGCTGAGGACCTCACTGCGGCGATCGCAGATCTGCGCCGCCTGGCACCCTGAGCCTACGCGCTACCTGAATCGGGGTGCCTGCAAAGCCAGGGTGGAGATCGCACGGTCGATGGCCGGATCATCGAACTTTGACAGGTCGAACAGGGCATCGGTGGACGGCATACCGCTGAACATCGGCACCGAAATCTCATAGGGCTCAGGGGGTTTCTCGCCCTTCTGTCCCGCTTGGATGCGGCCGCGTTTGCGGTTGGGCATCGGGTCGGTTACCTCGATCAGTCCGAACTCGGCCAGCTCGTGGATGGACACGTAGGCCTCGTCGGTGAGTCCGAGCATGCTGTAGCGGAACCATTCGGCCAGGAACATAACGGTGCTGCGGTCGTGCTGCAGCCGTAGGTCGGCAACGTGGCACACCGCCAGAAACGTTGTCAGTTCGTTGAGGGTGAGCACCAGATGCCATCCGGTGGTGAAGAACTCGGTGGGGATGCAGAGGTGCTTGGGCGCGGCTGGGGTGCCCCGTGGGATGACATAGTTCCGGCCGGACCCGTCTTCGCGGCAGAACGTGGAGTTGGCGTAGCGCTGCCCGGTGTCGTTGAGTGACACCAGATCCCACTTACGGAGTGCATCGAGGGCGCGATTGAACGCCTTGCGCTGGTTGCGGATGTGGACGCCGTCGACGTCGAGCGCGGCCAGGGCGATCCAGTTGGTGGCCTTGTTGAGCGGGTCGCTCTTCGCGTTGCGGCGCCGGGACGGCTCGGGGGGAGTGCCGGGGCCGTTCTTGTACGCCGCGCGCATCTGATGGACGAACAGGCTGTTGAGGTAGACCGGCAGAGCGTGCGGGTTTTTGCCGTTCTGGACCCGAGTCAGCGAGGGGCGAGAGGCAATGTTCTCCGGCTGCCGCGCCGGCGGGGGGTAGGGCCGACCGGTGTTCAGGATCAGGAAGTCGGAGCGGATGACGATGTACGGCTGCTCCGGGTGGGCGATGCTTTGCAGGCGCTCGGTGGCGCGGGTGATGGCGTCATAGGTCTCGCGCTTCTTCAGCTCGGCGCGGCGGTCCTTGCGTTCCGCGAGGTATTTGTCGGCGACCTTCTTCATGTAGGCGGCTTGGCGGGCGCGTTCGGCGTCCTGCGCAGCACCTGGTTCGTCGACGCCGGATTCCGATGTGCTCACACAACGAGAGTACCTATATAGCGGATACCTAGTTAGCGGAGTAACTGACCATATCCAATATCAATGTAAGTGACCTTTTGTCCCGCCAACTCGGCCATTTGAGCCCCGCCAACTCGGCACCTTTGAGCGCGTGCCACCGCGCTTGGATTCGGGAAGCGTGCAGCTCAACAGCACCGAGAAGGGATCACCACATGACCGAGCACCACCCCCAGGACGACACCAATGGCAACGCTCCCCGCCGCGATCGCGCACACGGCATCGCCCGCGCGGTGGCAGCCGTCGGTGTCGGCATCGCCTACGCGTACGTCACCGGTGACATCGGCCAGGCAATCACCGCCACCGGGGTCGCGTTGAGCCTGCTGCGCGAGGCCTTCGGGCGCCCACCGCAGTGACCGCTCGACTGCGCGTTGGTGTCCCGCACGCGTGCCACACTTGTGGCATGCCGCGCACACGGGTGAGCACGACGGTGGATACCGATCTGCTGGACCAGGTGCGCAAGCAGATGCCCGGCGCGAAGGATCACGCACTGCTCGACACTGCGTTGGCCGCGCTGTTGGCGGCGAACCGGGCCGCCGAGGTCGACGCCAGCTACGCGGCCTACGACGAGCATCCGGCCGATGAGCCCGACCACTGGGGCGACGTCGCGGCCTGGCGACAGTCGGCGGGGCGACGGTGACGCTGCCGGCGCGCGGGGAGCTGTGGTGGTGCGAGACCACCGACGCCGCGCCGCGCCCGGTGGTCGTGCTCTCGCGCGATGTCGCGATTCCCCGGCTGCGCCGTGTCCTGGTCGCGCCGTGCACCACGACGGTGCGCGGGTTGGCCAGTGAGGTCGTCCTGGAACCGGGCGCGGATCCGGTGCCGCAGCGGGCGGCGGTGAACCTCGATCTGGTCGAGAGCGTGCCGGTGGCGGCGCTGGGGTCCCGGTTGGGTCGGCTGGCTGACGATCGGATGCGGGCGGTGTGCGCCGCTTTGGCCGTGGCGGTGGACTGGCGTTGAGCAGGTACGCGGAATACGAGGCTCTGGCTGCCGTCGGGAGCGCCTACGAGGCGTGGGTGCGGGCCAACACCCGCCTGGATGAGGAGATGGCGGCTGCGGCCGCCCAGGACGCCCCGCCTCCGGTGGGCGCGTTGCAGGCTGACTTCGAGGCCGGACTCGAGGTGACCCGTGCGGTGATCGCCTTCGCGAGGTCCTGCCCGTCCGGCGGGCCGCACGTCGAGGACTTGCCGAATGCGGCTTTCGTGCAGGCGATGTTCCAGTCGGTGACCCCTGAGCTGTCGGGTGAGGTTGACGCCCTGGCGGCGGCGTGGGGCCAGTGGCTGCCGGTGGTGGGGCGGTGGACGCCGGCCAGCGCCGAGCAGCCGCCGCCGCGGCCGACGTCGGGGGCGGTCAGTCACGTCCTGAACACCGTGGACGCCTGGTGGGACGCTGAGCGGGAGTCGATGCGGGATCGCATCGTGGACATGCTGACTGAGGCCGGCGGCACGAACGCCGGCACGTCTTACCGCACCACCCCTGATGGGCAGCTGCAGGAGGTCATCCACATCGCCGGCATCAGGATGTCGCTGCCGCCCGATTCCTCCGTTGGGCCGATCGCCCGGTGGTGGCGGCGGGTCCGGGGGCGCGGGGAGGCATCGTGAGCAGCTGCAGAGCCGAGCTGTGCTCGATGTGGGGTGGCGACGAGTGCTTGTGCGCGCTGTTCGGGTTCGATCCGGACGATCCGCCGCGCGACGGCACGTTCACGGTGGTCCTGCCCACCGAGCAGGCTTAGGCGTTGACGTCCCAGGAGCCGTCGTCGGTGTAGTCGGTGTCGTCGAGATCCCACTCCTGGCCGGCTGGGTCGAGGACGCGATCGTGCTCGCAGTGCGGGCAGCGGAACGCCGAGATGAGCCCGACGAGGTGGCGACCGCGCTGCATGCGGGCGCGACCGATCGCCGGCGGAGCGCTGGCGGGGTCGGTGAAGATTCGGCCGGTGTTGATCAACGCGGCCGCGGTGGCGCCGCATCGCGCGCAGCGCTCGGGGCGCCGCGGCGGCGGGCAGATGATCATGCCGGCGGTGTCAGACCAGCCGCCCCACTGCACGGGCAGGCCGTCCCACCGGGGTGGCAGGTCGTGCTCTCGCGGCCACAGATCCAGGCTGGCCTGCTGGCCGTCAGCCGGTGACATCGCTGGGCTCGGGCTGGGGTCCGTCGGCCATGCCGGCGCAGGTCGGCGGCGGCAACGGAATGAGGTTGCCGGCGTCGTCGGTGGTGTAGCCGTCCGGGGGCGGAAGTGGCAGCGGCACAACGGTTCCGCCGGTGTCGGCGGCGTACTTGCGGGCTTCCTCGGCTTCGTCGTCGGTGAAGGCCTTGATGGCTTCAGGCTGTCCCGGCACTTTTACCAGCATGGTGAAGTCGGCGACCTCGACCGGGGTTGTCCGCTTGCGCGGCTTCTGCTCCACGTGGTGCGGGTGCGGGCTGGCGTTCTCGGTCACGTGGCCCATTGTGGTCGTCGCGGCCGACACCACCGGCGGTCACTCGATGCGCGGCGCGCTATGACGCGACCACCCGTCTGCGGGGGTGAAGCGCAGGACGTCGGTATCAGTGACGACGACCAGGACGTCGATGCCGTCGGGTAGCCGGAGCGCGGCCTCGGGGACCTCGCCGGGCGTCTCGCGCACGGCGTCGATCACCGTTGCGGCGGGGCCGTCGCGGCTCGGGACGACGGCCAGCACGTGAACTCCGCCGCGTCCGGCGAGCGAGTGGCGGGCATTGGAGGATTGATCGGAGTCGAGCCAGTCCTGCAGGAGCGCGGTGATGTCGATGTCAAGGTTGAGGGCGCGGGGGCGCCCCACGATGGTGCCCGTCAACAGGATCCCCGGCTTCAGGTCGCTGTCTGGCACCACGGTGAGATCGCAGTGAAAGCCGAGTTCTTTCGCGTAGCGCGGGAAGTTGTCGTGGTCGTGCAATGAGTTTGTGTATCCACGGGATTCGAGGTCTTCGACCATCTCGGTCAACGTCGCGATCAACGTATTGACCACCGGCGTCTCAGGGTCGCCCTCATAAACCGCGGCGGCGACCGAGACGTCCACCGAGGCGGCCCACAGGTGGCGCAGGTTCGGGATTGGGATGTATCGCGGTTGCTTGTTGTAGGCGGCGTTGAACCCCCGCAGCGGGCGGCTGGTCAACTCTTTGACTTCGACGACGTGGCGGGGCGAGCGGAAGTCGGGGATGGGCCCGCCGGCGAACGCCGGGTCCTGGTCGCACACACGGGTCAAGTCCGCGTCGTCGAGCGCCGCGGCGGCCGCCAACTGTGCGCGCACCTCCACCGGTTTGAGCCGGCAGCCGCGATGGCCGCACGGAGCAGGCGCCCGGTCGTCGGGGTGCATCAGGCGCGCATGTTGGCGAACGGGAGTCGGCCGTGGTGGGCGCGGAATCGGGCGATCATGGCGGTCTCGATGGCGGCCGCTTCGGTGTCGTCGGTTTCACGCCATCCGACGAGGAGGTCGGTGTGGTCGGCGAGCTGCCAGATCCGGCGGCCCCCGGAGTGGCCGATGGGTTCGCCGGCACCGAAGCGGCGAAACTCGTCGAGCCGCTTGCAGAGCCCGCGTCGGCGGTTGCCGCCGTGGTTGGCCTTGCCGATGTAGACGACGCGGGTGCCGGGCACCCACAGCTGCTGCAGCTCGGCGACGGGCACGGTGGGGTCTTTTCCTTTGAAGTGCCCCGCTGGTGAGACGTCGAGAAATGTGGGTGGGTCGTCGGTGGTGCGCACGATGACGTACACACCCGGCCCAGTCGGGACGCCGGCAGTGGGCAGTTCGGCGAACGGCACCCACCCCGTGAAACCGGAGAGGTCAACCGGGTCGGTCGTCATCGGCTGCTGTCCTTCCTTCGAGGTCGACCTCGATCCTCGCAGTTGGAGCCAACTGTTGGGCTGGAGCGACGCGATGCCGTCAGAGAGCGGGGAGCCCTGCCCCGAAGGCTTGTGCGCGCTACGTTCAGGCCTCAACGCGGCGGTGCACCCGGCGCGTGTTCCGGGAGGCGGGGAGGCAGCACATGGTGACGCGTCATGACCTGGCCGCGCACATGCGGTCGACTCGGCGGCGTCTTCTCGACGACAGTGGTGAGTTCGTGTGGACGGTGACCAGGTTGCATGAGGAGATCAGCCGCTTCCAGGCCGAGGGGCATCGGGGGTGCGATCCCGTTGTCGCTGGCGCGCTCCAGCGGTTGATTGATGGTGGCGCCGACCGCACGTACTGGCATGTGAAAGCGCTGTACCAGGCCGAGGACATCTCCAGGGACCGAACACCCTCTCAGGGAAGGGAATTGGTGTGGTTCTACGACGAGATGTTCAACAACGGGCAGCCATTTCTGACTGAGATGTGGGAACAGGTGCGGATCGCTGATCCGCCCCGCTCGCGCCCATCGCGGCCACCTCAGCGGGGACGAGTTCCGGGTGACGATGTGCGATGGCTTGCCGATCTCACCGTGCGCGATGGTGTTGACGTTCCGCCCAATCTGGAGTTCACCAAGTCGTGGCGGCTGTACAACGCTGGGACAGTTCCGTGGGTGGGACGCCGGCTCATACGGGTGGGGCCTGCCACGAGCTACGGGCTAGTGCGATCGCCACCGTGGGTGCCGATCGCCGACACCGAGCCTGATTCCACTGTCGACATCTCGGTGACGGTTCGCGCCCCCGCAGTAGAGACCTCCCACTGCGAGCCGAGGTGGAAGATGGCCGACAGCGATGGCCTGTTGTGTTTTCCGGACTTGAGCTACGGCATCGGAATGGTGATCCGCGTCGTCGAGGGATCACCCGAGCCAGACATGTCAGTGCCGGGAGCTGTCGAGGCCGGTGACCGCAAGCTCGCCCGACTGCGCGCTGACCGTTTCTAGCTTTCGATAGAACGCACGTCCACGACGTTCACTGGGTTCGCTTCACCCAATGGAAGGGACGAACCGTGAACGCTGTGACCCAGATTGCTCTCATGATCGCCGGCTGCTTTGTTGCCTACCTGGTGCTGTGCGCGGTGGTAGTCCTGCGTACCGGGTCCACCGACGGCTTGCCTGCCGTCGGGGCGGCTGTGGCCGCATTCATCGCCGCCGTCGTGGCGCTCATCAGGCGCTGGCCCGGCCACACCGGTGTGGGGGTCTCCGCTCCGCCGCGAGAGGCAGGCGGTGGAGACGACAGCCAGCCCGGCGAACGCTGAGGGTCGTGGCGAACGACTCTGCAGCGTCGCGCGTCTGCGGGTTAGCGGCGTTTGCGTCGTTCGGTGGTGAGGTCGACGACACCGTGTGCTTCGGCGACGCCGGCGGCGATGCGGCCGGCCAGCTCGCCGATCACGTCGTCGGTGACGTAGACCTTGGCGGCCTGGCGGCCGATGCGCATCATGCGGGCTACGAAGTCGAGGTGGTCGCTGATGTCCTGGCGTACCGCGTCTTCGAGGCCGTCGGTCATGGGCAGGTGGTGGCGGTCGGTGAGCAGGCTGATCAGCAGGGCTGTGCGTTCGTCGAGCCAGGGTGAGCGACGCGGCATCAGCGGCGCCGGCCGAGGCTCGGCGCGCCGCCGGAGACGGTGCCGGGATGACGTACTCGGTCGGTGTCGGCGCGGCTGTCGGGCAGATCGGTGCGGTCGGTGAGTTTGGGGGTTTGGGTGCCGGGTGTGCGTGGTGGGGGTGCGGTGTTGCGGACGCCTTTGGATCGGGTTCCGAATGCGGGTGCGTACTTTCCGGGTTTCAGCCAGGCGGGGACGACCGCGGTGATGGGTTTCTCGTTGGTGCCGTGGCAGCGGCCGCCGCGCGGGGTGTTGTGCAGTGGAAGCAGGCCGGTCGAGGTGAGGTCTGCAGGGAAGTAGCCGCAGGACGAGCACACCTGGCCGCGGTGTTCGGTGGGGGCGGCTTTCTTGGCGGCGCGGCGCTTGGCCGCAGCGCGGCGTTCGCGGGTGGGGTTGGCCTTGTTGGCGCGGCGCTCGGCTGCCATGCCGGAACGGTACCGGCCTGCCGGCGGCTGTCGGTGGTGTTCGGTGCTACCGCCAGGCCCGCACGATGGCGGCCATCGGGGTGGCTTCGGTGGAACGGGAGGCGCGTCGGCGGGCGCGTTCGTCGCGGGTGAATCGCCAGCTGAGGATCCACTCCTGGCGGCCGGTCAGGTCGGTGTTGATGAGCCTGTTCATTTGGGCAGGGGTGAGTGCGGCGGGGTTGCCGTGTCCGTCGTTGCCGGTGATGACGATGTTGCCGCGCAGCAGCGGCACCTGGCGGGCGGTGAATGCGGTGCTTATCAGCAGCAGTACGGTGGCCTGCTTGTTGAGCTGCATGTGGGAGCAGTGGGTGGATGGGGTGAACCAGAAGACGATCGTGTTGTCGCGGCTGCTGACTGTTTCGAGGCGGTGCTCGCGCACGAGGTCGGCGATGTCTTTTCGATCGCGCAGCTGGACCCGATAGAGGTTGCCGTTGTGGCTGGCGTGGATGGTTTGAAGCATGTGCACCTCGTCGTGTTGCGTTCGGATTCTAGGGAGCGCAGTCTCAGCGCATCGTCTTGAGGGCGTCGAGGAAGGCCCAGCCCCCGCCTGTACCCGCGCCGCCTGCGGCGGCTAATACCGCTGCAGTCCAGATCAGCCGCTTAATGCGTCGCAGCAACCGCAGCAGACCTAGGGCGACCAGCACACCTACCGCGCCGATGACCACCATCAGCAGCGGACTGTTGTCGATGCCTGCGGCGTCCAACAGGCTCGGCTCGGTCATGGAGCTGCCTGTCCGTTTCGCTCAGCGATGTCTTCCCGATCGCGCAGCCGGACCCGGTGAGGGTTGCCGTTGTGGCTGGCGTGCAGTGTCTCGAACATGTGCGGCGGCTCCATGGTGTTGCGGTAAAAGTGATGCTAAAGCCGGATGTGGACACCGACGGGCACCGGTTTCTACGGGCGAGAAGGACTCGGCGGCGCGGGGCAGGCGTGTCGTACTCGGGGAGCATCATCAACCCTGGCAGCACGGAGCGGGAGGGACGCCATGGCCGAGGACGTCGAGGAGTTGCAGCGCCTGCAGAAGCAGGTGCGTGCCGCCATCAAGGAACGCACCAGCCTTGAGCAGGGGTTGGCCAATCCGGACGCTCTGCGGTCGGCGACAGCGCGGGCCTATCGGGATCGCGATGCGGTGACCAACCCGCTGCTGGAGGAGGCCCGCGAGAAGGTGGCCGCCGACATCGAGGAGTTTCACAAGCACTGGCGCCATGTCGACACGATCGCCCGCAACGTCGAACGCGTGGCGGATCTGCTCGACGAGGCGCCGGCGTACGTTCTTGGCCACCGTGACGCGATCGCTGAGGGGCTGCCCGCGGTGCGGGACCGGCGCGCGCAGGTCGCGCGCGATCTCATTGCGGCGGGATTGCACAGCATCCTGCCCGAGGAGGTCCACGTCGATGGCCAGGGGTAAGTACAAGCAGCGCAAGCACAATCAGGATGCGGCGCAGCTGGCCACCGATTTGGCGCAGGTGCGAGCCCAGCTCGACGAGGAGCTGGCGCGGCTGGCCGCGATGCGCGAACGCGCCGAGTTGGATGCCCGACTGCGCGCTGAGCTGCGTGCGGCGATCGCGGCGCGGGATGCGGTGTGCGCGCCGCAGCTGCAGCGCATCGCTGTTGACCGGGACGCCATTCGTGTGGCGTCGCGCCAGCTCGACGAGGCGGTGCGGGAGTTGGCTCGTCATTGGTCGCGGATCGGGGATTGGGGCTGGGAGACGTTCGGGCCGGAGTCGTTCTACGCGATCCTGTCCGGCAACCGGGCGTATCTGACTGAGGGTGTGGTGTCCACCCGGTTGAATTCGGTTCAGACCGAAGCGATTCAGCGTGCGCGCGGCATCCGCAAGGACGCCCCGTTGGACTTCACGGTCGAGCAGAAGATGGCGCTGGCGAAATCGGTTGCCTACGCGACCGGCACAGTGCTGCCCGACGATGTGACCGATGTCGACGGCCCGGCGTGGGACGCCTACATGGATGCCCTCGCGGCGGACACCGCCGCGGTGATCGCTTTCAAGTCACCGCCGCCGTGGTTGAACATCGCCGCCGACCCCGGTCATCCGGTTTCTCGGATGCTGGGTGGCTGTCCGGAGGGTGTGGCGGTGACTGTCGATGCGCCGGCCGCGGTGCCCGCCGTCACCGAGTTGTCTACCGGTTCGGCGGCGCTGCGCGACAAGGCCACCGCGGCGGGGGCGCCGGTGGTTGCGGATGCGTTCATCGGCAGTCTGCAGCACAACGTGACGGCGGCGGCGCGGTCGCAGATTCCGTCTCTGGTGGCGGGCAGTTCGCCGTATCCTTCGCCGGCTGATGCCGCCGCGATGCAGGCCTGGTACGCGGTGTCGGCGGTCGGCGCATGGGGTCGGCACCGGACGGTGACGAACGGGCGGATTGCGGTGGCTGCGGCCGCGGCCGTTCCGTTCTGGTTGCCGCCGGGGCACACCATGGCCTACCTGGACTCCGAGCCGCTGTCAGGGGAGGACGTCGAGGATCTGCGGATGCCGTTCGCTCAGGTGCTGGTGACCTTCGCCGAACCGGCGCGGCTACCAGCCATCGACAACGGGGTGCTGCGCGATGACGCTCGAATGCGCTGGATCGACCACCTGGTCGGCTCCGGAAGGGAGCTGCCGGACGGCCGCGAGATGATGATCGGCGCGACCAACAACTTCCAGTCTCCGCTTCCGGCGTTCTGGGATGCCGTTGCTGCGCGAGGCGCACACATCGAGGCCGTCTTGTTGCTCGCCGATGCGCACGGACGTCTGGATGACCTGTTCGGCTGGTGTGTGGCCATCCCGTCAGCGACGGCCGGCGCGACTTTGGGCCGCTGGGTGGTCCCGGCGTCTCGCAGTGCGACGAGCTACGCCAATCTCGTCACCAACGCCGCGGCGGTCGCCGCCTGGGCGGACTGGCACCGGCCCGGTCACAAGCGCGGCGAGGACGAACAGGAGTCCGTGGCCGCGCCCAGCTCCGGTACTGCGAAACGCCCCGAGGACTCGGTGCACGTGCTCAACGTGACGGCCACGACGCCAGCGGACCCGCAGCCGACGGCCAAGGGTGAGCCGACCGGGCGCACCACCGCACCGCACCGCCGCCGCGGTCACTGGCGGCGTCAGCATTTCGGGCCAGGGCGCACGCAGACACGTCGGGTCCGGATCGCCCCGGTGATGGTCAACGCTGGACGGCTGGGGTCTGATCGGCCGCAGATCTATCGGCTGCCGGCGCCGACGCTGGCGGAGCCGCGGTGAACAGGCGGAAGCGGCCGGCGCGGTACTGGCACGGATTGGGACCGTGCCTTGATCCGTTCAGCGTGCGGTGGATTGAGACTGCGCAGATGCGTGGTTGTGCGGTGCGCGCTGACGCTTCGCCGGAATGCCGGGAGTACGTCTATGCGAGTGGGTCGCGGGAGGTGGCGCTGGCGTTCAGTGTGCTCGGTGGGGGCAACGCGGTGTGCGAGATCAGTCCGGGTTCCCTGGTGGCAGAGGTTGATCCGGATTTTTCGACTCTCGGTGTGCGGTTCCGTGGGCCCGTCAGGGCGGTGTCGGTCGAGGTCGTGGAGGAGGCGGCGCTGCCGAATGCCCGCCAGATCGTCAAGGCACTGGCTGCGGACTACCGTTGGGCGGATTCGACCCGGCAGTATTTCGAGGACGGGTACCTGCGCGCGCCGCCGCTATCGCGGTCCCGCGGTTATGTCGACGAGGATTTTCGGTGGCTCGGCCGGTGGTGGCCATGGCATTTTCTGTTCCCGAATGGTAACGGGTCGGAGATGGTGCTCGACGAGCTGGGGCGGTCGTATCTGATGTTTCCGCCCGATTTTCCGGGTTTGAACGGACGGCCGCGGGTGCCGGCGGGTTCACTTGAGCATGCTTGGACGCGACCCGGTTTCTACCCGAATCACATGGACTGGTTGTGGCTATATCGGCAGCGCGTTCAGGCCGGTGGCGCCGTGGCCCTGGCGGAGATTCGTCTGCCGTGGCAGTGGTGATGATTCTAAGTGAAAGCCCAGCGCAGCGCCTTGGTGAGGGTGGCCACGTAGTCGTCTTGGACGGGGCGGGGTTGGCGGGCAATCCATGACGGGTGCGGCGCGAACAGCAACCGCGTCGGGTCGGTGGCGGCGGGGGTCTTGCGGGGCCGGGTGAACGGCCATGGCAGGACGGGCGCGGTGGGTTGGAGGAGTTCGAGCGTGGCGCGGGCGTCTCGGCCGAGGCCGATGATCAGTTGTGGTGCCACGATGTCGATTTCAGCTGCCAGGTAGGGGCGGCAGTTTGTCGATCTCGTGGGGTAGTGAGGGCCGATTCTTCGGGGGATGGCAGTGCACGACGTTGGTGGTGAACACGGATTCCTTGGTGAGCTTGGCGGCGTCGAGAGCGCGGTCGAGGAATCGGCCGCTGCCGCCGGTGAAGGGAATCTGGGTGGCCATGCACGGCCCGCAGAGGCTTTGGCCGACGATCATCACCGGGGATTGGGCGGAGCCGTAACCGGGTGCGGCTTGGGTGATGTGGGGGATGTTCATGCCGTCGCAGGCGGTGCAGTTTCTGATGCGGGTGGCCAGGGTGCGCATGCGGCGCTCGCGGGTGTCGGTCATCGCCGCCACACGTTGACGCGCTCACTGGACAGTGGTTTGTCTTCGGGCCCTTTGATGTAGGGCGCCACATAGATCGGTTTGCGCTGGCTGTGGTTGGGGCCGCAGGCCTGTTGGCGCCAGTGTCCGCCCACCCACCACCGGCGGTGGTACTGGCGCTCGCCGGTTGCCTCGGAAGGGTCGTGGGGTGTTCGTTGGGGGCGGCGTATGTCGATGAGGGTGACGGCCGGCGGCGGTGCGAGCTCTGGGCCGCGGCCGCCGGTGCGGGGTGCTGCGGTGGTGTCGGTGATGGCGCGGGTTTCGGTGACCGCGGGTTGTCCCATCAGCAACCAGGCGGCGCCGACGACAGAGACGAACGGGTGTGCTGCTTCGGTGCCGTTGGCTTCCTCGGTGCGTGGCTGGGTGGGGTCGATGACGATGGTGTGCGCTGACCACAGCGGAGTGGTGACCTGAAACGGGGCGATGAGGTCTGCGTGTTTGGTGAACCGGCTCGACGGTGACATGTGGAGCTGTCCGTCGGGTCGCATCCACCACCACACCGCGTCCCATGGGACGTCGGTCGTGGCGGTGGGCCTTGGGCCGAAGGGGACGGTGCCGGCGGGTTTGGCCCAGCACAGCAGCCCGTTGGGTGTGGGGCAGGCCAGCGCGGGTGTCCATTCGGGCAGGGTCGCTGCGGCGTCGAGGGCGGTGTCCACCATGTCTCTTGCCACCCAGAACATTTCGGCGTCGCCGATGGCCCGGGTTTCGGTTTTCATGATTTCCATCTCGGCGGCCAGCTTGGATTGCATGCGCTCCAGGCGCCGGCTGCCGGGTGTGCCGGGTGGTGGTGGGGACATGCCCTGGGAGGTGAATCGTTCGGCGGTGAGGTCCAGGGCGTTGCACCATTGCCGGCGGATCTCGGGCACGCTGGTGGCCGCCCAGGGGACTCCTTGTCGGCGGCTCATCGCTTGTGCTCGTGAAGCTCGTCGGTGACCTGGCGCAGCGGTGCTGTGACGGTGTCGCCGCAGGAGATGTTCGGCCACCAGGTGTTGGCGTCGAGGTGCTCGTCGAGAGCGGTCATGACGGGTCTCCGGAGGTGGGCCGCCGCGGTGTGGTCTTGCCTGCCTCGAACAGCCATCGTTCGATTGAGTCGCGGCGCCCGAGGTGGTGTTGGTCTGTCCACATGCCCAGCAGTGTGGCGTAGCGCTGATAGGCGGTGGACAGCCAGCCGCTGAGCGGAAGTGAGGCCCAGCCGCAGCTCTTCTGCAGGGCCAGGGCGACGTTCTCGTCGAGGATGGCGCATGGGTGGTGGGCCTCGCCGCCGCCGGCGAAGTAGAGGTACTTGGTGAAGAACGCTGGCCCCAGTCCGGCGATGGCGGTCCGGTTGCGCGGGTAAAGCAGTTCGTAGGCGGTCTGTGGGTCGGTGCGGCTCAGTGCGGCGGCCTGCTGGAGCAGTGCGGCCGCGGCCTCGGGGTGGGCGGCGACCGCGGCGATGCGTGCCTTGTTGTTGCGCCGTTTGTCCCCGCTGCCCCATGCCAGCGCGTTCCACAGCAGGGTCAGCGCAGCGGCGGGATCGTCGGCGGCGGCGTCGGAGAGGGCGAAGATGTCGGCGCGGCGGATTGTCTCGCCAGTGAGGGTGTCGTCGAAACCGTGTTCGGCCAGCGTTTGGGTCCACCAGGGTCTGCCGACGCTGATCGCGTGGTCGCGGATCCACTGGTTTTCGTTGATGCCGGACAGCTCGGACAGTGCCTGCTCGGGCAGGCGGACCTCAGTCAGCGGTGTAGCGGCCATCGCGACAATTCTGGCAGTACGCCGGTTGCGGCGGTATGGGAATTACCGGGCTGGGATCAGGCGGCTGGTGCTTCCGCTCCGGCGGGGCAGGTGGTGGTCGCGACGGCGCGTTCGGCGGCGGTGATCGGCAGTTGATATTTGGCCGCGACGGCGAGGTAGCGCTGGATGTAGGTGCACGGCTGGAACGTCGGCAGCCACTCGTCGAGGCCGGAGTCGGATTTTTGGCGGTTGGCGGCCTTGGACACCGGGATCAGTTCGATCGGGTCATTGGCGAAGATTTGGCGCTGCCTCGGGTCCCACTGCCAGGCACCGAGCGCGAACGCTCTGGCCAGCGGCACTACGTGGTCTACCTCTATCGCTCTGTCCTGCAGTGGGATTCGCTGCCCTGTGTAGGGGTCGGGGTCGAGCACTCCGCCGATGACCTTGCAGTTGCGGGTACCTGGCTTGAACGTGACGTCGCGCAGCGAGGAGGCCAGAATTTTGTTGCGGGCATCGCATCCGCTGTGGTCGAGGGGATCGTTCCATGCCGGCCCGAATACGCAGCCCTCGCCCTTGCCGCAGCCGCGGTCATAGCCGTCGACGTCGGGTAGCCGGTCGATGACGCGAACCTGCTGCAGAAGTGCGGCGATGTCGCCGCTGACGGCGGCGGGTTGAGCGTGGGACGGCGCCGTGGTGACGTCGTCAGTGAGGGTGGGGTGCAGCCATGTCGCGGCGCCCACGAGGGCCGCGGCGATGGCCATCCACCCGCTGCGCCGGATCCTCATCGGATGGGTAGCTTCGGCGACGGGCGTACCGAGGCCATGCGGCGCAGCGTTCGGATCTGGAGTACTCCGACGTTCACGGAGGTGAGCGCCCAGGCGGTCACACCGATGACGGGTACTAGTTGGTCGACGAATGTCGGAGCCGAGCAGCCGGCCTCGGACAGGCAGCTTGCGCCGAGGGCGACCATGGAGGCAGCACCCGTAATCGGTGCTGCCACAGTAATGCCCATGATGAATGCGCTCGCCAGGTTCGCGGCGTACAGCCGAAGCAGCTGCGGCCGTGTCACTTCGCAGGGACTGTGCTGCATGGGCCGACGGTAACGCCGTGATGCGACACGGGGGTCAAACGCTCGCCGGGTCTTACGCGGCCGAGCGCAGTAGCACCGGGGGCAGTGTTGCGGCCGCGCGGATCGGCAGAGCGATGCCGCGTTGGGTGGCGCAGCGCAACAGATGGGGAAGTAGTTCGGCGAGAACTCTGGCGTCGTCGAGTGCGTCGTGGGGGCGGGCTTGAGCGACGCCGAAGTGGGCGGCCAGGGCGGCGAGGCTGAGACTGTCGAGGCCCAGGTCGAGTCGGCTGGCGAGGTCGAGCGTGCACAGTGCGTTGGTGACCGGCAGCTCGGTGTCGCAGCGGTGCGCTTCGGCGGCCAGGAACGCGTAGTCGAATCCGGCGTTGTGGGCGACCAGGATCCGGTCGCGCAGTATCGGCACCAGCTGTGCGGTGATGTCGGCGAAGTCGGGGTAGCCGTCCAGCATTGGTGCGGTCAGGCCGTGGATGTCGGTGGGTCCGGGATCCACTCCAGGGTTAAGCAGGGTGTGCATGCAGTCCACGACGGTTCCGTCTGCGGTGGCGGTCAGCGCGGCCAGGCTCAGGACGCGTGCGCAGCCGGGGTCGAATCCGGACGTTTCGACGTCGATGACGACGAACTCGGTGGGGCGGGTCATGAGGGCCAGCTTGGCCGTCGGCACTGACAAGTCGTGATGTCGAGCTGCCGGTCAGCGCGTTTGGGCTGATCACCGGCTGCTGTTGGCGGGGTTGCCTCGGCTGCCATTATCAGCACCTCGGTCGATTGTTATCGAATCGTTACCGATGGATTGTCGTTTTTTCCTTTGCCCACTTTCGTGACTTCTGCTTGTCAGGCTGTTGGAATTTTGGTGTGCAAACCCCCCCGCGGGGGGCGGTAGCGTAATTCACCTAGGAGGTGACATGGGGGTGAACTACCTCGCCAGCAGGCTTTTTGCCGTGACACTGGCGCCTTCGGCGACCCGTTCGTCGCCGCATTCAAGGTGTTGCGGATTTCGTCGTGTACTGCCATTTTTTGCAAGTTCGGGTTTGCTGGATCTGCGCCGCCTGTTAGACGGAGGTGCCGGCCGGGCGCTCTCGGGCACGTTGGTACGCCGCCCGGTACTCCTCGACGCTGATCCCGAGCAGGTCTGCCAGTTTGTCGGCGTTGGCGTCGCTCAGGTTCCTGTCGCCGCGTTCAATGCCTTTGAGCGTGGTGGTCGGAATCTTTGCCGTCGCGGCGAGTTCAGGCTGGCTGATGCCTCGGATCGCTCGCCAGTCGCCGGGGTAGCGCTCGTCGGCCGGGATCGTGATGACCTGCTCGATCGGGGCATCGAGGATGCGCATCACGCGGGCCAGCAGGTCGATCAACGGGGTCGCCGTGCCGGCCTCCCACTTCCAGATCGCCGCGTCGGACACGCCTGCCATGCGGGAAAGGTCGCTGACGCTGAGGCCTTTGTGCTGCCGGGCTTGGGAGAAGGCCTGGGCGTTGAACCCGCGCAGTACGCGGCGCGTCATGCGAGGTTCCCGCTGCTGCCCATAGTCGAAAAGGTTCACTCAAGCACCCCCATATCCAACAATCGTTCGGTCTTTACGTTTGGTCTTAACGTAGAGTACGGTGGTCGAAACGGGACCACGATGAGGAGGGATTCGGTGAAGTTTCCCCGCATACACGCACCACGGCCGACACCCCGCATGCCTGAACTGGCCGGTTTCGAGGCCCGTTACGACCTGCTGCCTGCAGTGCGGCCGCTACACCAGCCCGCCGAAGCGATCCGGCCGCTGCACTGGTGGGCCAAGGACCTGCAAGCCGGCGGTGACCTCCTGGTCGACGCGCGGTTCGACGCTATGACGATGACCGCGACGGTCAGCATCCGCTTGTCCTCGTACCAGGTCGTGTCGGTGGTGCGGCACCACGATGACAAACCGCAGACGCCCCGCACGCTGGCCGACGTGCTCGCCGAGTCCATCTGGCGACTCGGCTCGCTGGGATGGAGCGCCGAAATCGAGGAGGCCGTGGCGCAGCTGCGCGCGGCCGGCCTGATGGCGACGCCGGCCAAGCCCGACACCCGCTACCTGCCCGGCTGGGTGCAGCAGCCTGACCGGGGGGTGCGGATGGCCTACTGGTGGGCGGGGATCCTCAAGCAGCACGGCTGGAAGCTCTACGCCTGCGGCGATGCGGTGGCCCGCCACGGTTTCATCGCCGAGGTTCCCCGCGCCGACGGCGAGTCGGCTCTGGTGGTCTATCCCGGCGGTATGCCCGACGACGGCACTGCGGCATCGGCTTTGGCCAACCATCTCGCGCGGCTCGGTTCGCGTCAGCGCGCATTCGTGCAGCGTGTCATCGGTGACGCCGCGGCAGGAGAGGGCCGGGTGGTCTGAATGCCTGGCACACAGCTGATCTCGAAGGTGGTGATACCGCTGCTGCTCTAGCTGCGCCCCGCTGCCGCGGTGCACTTCAGACATTTTCATAGCGGTGACCTTGCCCCAGACAGAAGAGAAGCCCCCGTAGGGGCTGTCTCTGGGGGTGGACGGGAAGCGGGAACTTCGCGTCCGGGTCTCCTGGAATCTAAGGAGAGATGACTTTGCTCGGTCAATCTCAGGGTAGAGGCTACGCCTCAACGGAAGCAAGAGTTCCGGCCCTTTCTGTGCGATCTTCTGTGCTGACCTGCACCAACCCGGTGCGCAGCGCGGCTCCGGCCGCCGACGAGGCTGAGCTGGGCTTCGGTAGCTGGAAGCCCTCGATCTTCGACGACTGCCCGATGTGCGGGAAGGCTCCGGTGGAGCCGGTGCGGGTCGACGGGCAGCTCGCCTGCCGGTCGTGCACCAGCGCGTGCACTATCTGCGGATCGGCCTGCGTGCCCGGCGATGACGCCTGCAGTGAGTGCGTGCGCCACCTGAGCCTCGATCGTGAGGCGATCCCCGTATGAGAACCCCACATCTGCTGGCCAGTGCCTGCACCGCCAGCGACCCCGAAGCCCGCTATCACCAGGCCGAGCTGGCGATCTGGGACGAGTTGACCGCCAGCCTGGTCGAGCACCCGCGGATCTGGCGTTCTCCCGAGGAGGGTGCCATGGTCCTGGCCGAAGAAGTCGACGAGCTCTGGGACGAGATCCGCGGCAACCACATCGGGCGCGCCCGCGCCGAGGCTTCCCAAGTCGGGGCGATGGCGCTGCGGTTCATCGCCGACCTCTACGAGCTCGACGGCCCCGGTGGCGCGCGGGAGCGGTGCCGGGCAGCTGCGGTTGAGCAGCACGACGCCTTGGCCCTGGTGGGGCCGCCGGGACGACCGTGCGCATCGAGCCATGAAGCGTTCGGCTACCTCAAGCGTGAGCTCGATGCGCTGTGGTCGGCGATCCGCTTCGAGGAACCCGCGCGCCCGATCGCTGCCCGTGTGGCCGCCATGGCGGTGCGGTTCATCGCCGAGATCACCACCTCGTCGACGTCTGTGGCGGTCTCGGTCCGATGAGTGAAGCGGCCGAGATGGAGTGGCAGAAGCGGGCTGTGTGCTACCTGGAGACCTCGGATGCACCGGAGATGTGGACGTCAGACCGCCGGCCGCACGGGCTGCTGCGCAAGGAACTTCAGCGGATGTGTGCGCGGTGCCCGGTGAGGGCGCGGTGCGCGGGCGAGGCGGTGTTCCGCGACGAGGAGTCCGGCACTTATGCCGGGGTGTACTTGCCGCAGAATATCGCCGCAAACGTCGGCCGGCGGGCTGCGGCCATGGAAGAGCTACGGGTGATCGCCGGCCTTCCCTCGGCCCGTGATGACGTGGTCCATCTCGGGGTGTCGGCATGAGCCCGACGACGACGCCGGCGCGGCGGCGTCCGCAGCGCAGGTCCACGTTCGCATCGCTGACGTCCTCGGCGCGGCTGCACCTGTGTGCGGTCGCCGCGGAGCCCGAGGTACGCACTCGGCACGCTGCGGCGCTGCTGGCGTTCACCCCGACGGTGCGCCGGATCGGCACCCGGATGCGGATTCGCTTCGATCACGGTCCTACCGCACTGTGGCTGACCGAGGTGTTGGCCAACAAAGACGTCAACCTGATCGACGTCGGCGGGGACGGCGGCACCGTCGAGGTGCTCAACCCGCAAATTGTGTTGGGGCGGTACGGCTTTCGTGACGGACGTTGGGTGTTCGGGCAGGGGATGACGGCCGCGTTGGGCATCAGCCGTGGCGCGGTGCACGCCGCCGGGGTATTCAACGGTCACGGATTGAAGGTGGCGTGCCCGAGCGCGCCGATGATGCTGACGCTGACCGCGGTGATGTCGCGGTTGGGAATCAATGCCAAGCCCACCGAAGGGGATCCGCGCGCGGCGATCGCGCCGGCGGATGTCCCCGGCGCGTTGGAGCAGCTTGGCGTCGCAGAAGTCGCCGCGGAGTACCGGCGCCTGCGGGAGACGAACTCGATGGGAGAGCAGTCATGAGTAATGGTGGGGGACGGCCGAATGCGCGGTGGATCAACCACCGGATCACTGCCCACCGGATGCATCGGCGCGGTCAGTCGATCGACACGATCGCCGATCATCTGAGGGTCAGCACCCGGTCGGTGAGCCGGTATCTGGAGAGGGAGTGCCCGGAGCCGTTGGCCGCCGAACCCGAGGTGACTCTTCAGGATTTCGCGATGGAAGGGGCGTGCGGCGAGTTCCCCGAGTACGACTGGTCGACCCGTAGCCCGGCGATGCAGGCGGAGTGCAAGGCGATCTGCCAGTACTGCCCGGTGTTGGAGAAGTGCCGCAGCTACGGCTTGAATCAGGGCCGCAACGACTCCGGGATCTGGGGTGCGCTGACTAAAAGTGAGCGCGAGCGCGAGATCGCCCGGCAGCGCCGGAGCAGCCGGCGGCACGACATCGCCGCCGCAGCACAGCAGGGTGCGGCGTGAGCGCGCCGTCAAAGTTCTTGGGGACCCCGCGGCGGGCGCCGGCCGCACCAGGCAGCGGCATTCCAGCCGACCGGCACGAGGCTTATCGGCGCGGATTGTGCGGGGACTGCCGCGCCGCCTGGCATGCGGCTGGGATGACGCGCTGCGCTGCCTGCCACGCCGTCTACGCCGCCGGCGGCGGGGTTCCCGCTTTGACCGTCGTGACCGGTGGTAAGCGCGGTAGCGGCCCGTGGCGGCCGCGGCCCACCCTCACGGGGGTGAAGAGCGGATGAGGCACAACAGTTGTGGATCGCGCGGGGGTGTGTGGTGACGTTGACGTTGGATCTGCACCTGCCGCATCTGACCCACAGTGACTCGGCGGCAGGCTTCTCCGAGGACCGGCGCTACCGGTATTGGTTGACGCGGCGGTGGGGTTCGGGGCCGACGCTGATGTTCGTGTCGTTGAACCCGTCGGATGCCGATGAGCACCAGGACGACCCGACCACCCGCCGTGATGTCCGGTTCGCGCGCAAGTTCGGCTATGACGCGGTGACGTTGACCAACCTCTACGCCGCGCGGACCCCGCACCCGAAAGAGTTGGCCGGTCTGGATGATCCGGTCGGCCCTGACAACGACGCCCATTTGGATCGGGCCGCGGTGAGCCACGACGTGATCGTGTTTTCCTGGGGTGCTCACGCGGATCCGGTGCGGGCGCGGTCGGTGGCTACCCGGCTATGGCGGATCGCGGCTGCCGCCGGCGGGTCGGTGGCGGTGCTGGGCTGGACGGCCGGCGAGCAGCCACGCCATCCGCTGTATCTGCGGGGCGACACCCCGCTGCAATGCCTAACCGCTGGGGCGCATCGCGACATGCTCGATGTGGATCCGCGGTGGCTGCGACTGCTGTCGGATTCGACTGTCGTACTCGACGACGACCAGGGCGCCGGAGCGCTGTCATGAGGGCCGCGATCGACTACGAGCAGCATCGGTTTGCGGTCGGGGCGGCCTTGTCGGGGTGCGGGTATCACGCGGTCGATTTGGAGATGTTGTCTTCTCGGATCAGCAGCGCCCAGCCCCCAGGCCGCAGTCCCGCTGAGGTGGAGGCCTTTTCGCCCTGCGGTGCGCGTGTGCAGGTTGTCGGCAAGCTCGGACCATTCACCTATGGCAGCCGGTGGCTCACACGGTTGCGCTGCGAACGGTGCAGCTGGGTCGTTGCGCTCAATCGGGGCACCGTCGAGCAGGAGATCGACCTGTACACCGCCGAGGCCGGCGGGGACCGCCGGGGCGCGCTGCTGCGTGAGATCTTCACCTCGATCCTGGCTGATGCCCCTCCCGGCCCCGAGTCGCAGGCCGGGCACCGCTCGGATCTGCTGGCTCATGCCGCGAGGCATCGGCCCGTGCTGACCGTCTGCGCAGAGTGCAGCGAATCAGGCCTGACAGCGGCGCACGGTCCAAGTGTGTCGCGGTGCCCGCACGCCGCGGTGGTGTGCCAGGAGTGCTCGTTCACTGCTGACTCGTGGGCCGGGGAGTGGAACGGCGTCGCCACCGGCGAGTGCGTGGTGGCCTCGCCGTGCTCGACGTTGCTCGCGCTGGCCGATCACTACGGCATCGCGGTCAAGGGCCGGGGGGAGTCCCTGTGATCGCGAAAAATACGCCATGGGTCGAAGCGGGTCGCCGGCCGTGCTGGCGCGGATCAGGTTGGAGAGATCGCAGGGCCAGCGGCCTCGACGCACCGCCACCGGTGAACCCAGCCGCAGCGTCGCGGCACCAGCTTCCTCAGCGCGAGTCGGATCAAGCCGTCCGACATGAGGCCGACGATGGTCGAGTATGCGTCCGCCACCTCGCCGAAGTGGGTTCTACGGGGGCCTGGATGACGACGCCCGACTCCCGCGCCGCGGCTACACCCACGACCGGGTGCTTGCAATTGTTAGCACTACGGACCACGAACCTGGCGGGTAGCACTAGTGCTTGCAATTGTTAGCACTACCGATGAACGGCCTTTCAATCGCCATATATCCAGGTCAGAGGGGGTTTTCGCCACGTGCACGCAACAGCAACTCTGCCAGCAAACAGTGCGCACGAGCCTGCGACCGATCAGCAGCAAACTCATTTCGCTCACCAGCAAACACGCACTTCGGCCCCGACTCCGTGTCGGTCCGCGGCAGAGCGCCGCAGGCGTGGTCCGATGGGCCGTGACGACTGGCAGAAGGAGGGTTGACAAGCAGTTCTGACCATCTGTCGCCCAAGGGCGAGAGCACAAATCAATAGAGGGATCAGAGGACAGAGTGCCCCCGGAGGGGGTGTCACTGGGAAGAGTTCCAAATCGTCCTCGGAGCGCCAACTCCGAGCCTCGCGAGATCCGAAGCGCCAACTTCGACTCTCAGGTCCCTGCCGCTAACAGGGAGAACACCGTGGAAGGTAGTTCTCAGGGTAGCGCTTACCCTGGACACAGATCAACACATTTGACCGAGGGTCCGCCTCTACACCCCATGACCTGCGTCAACACAGGACCCTCATGGGCGTGTCGCGAAGGTCGAAACCCCCGTAAATCCGTTTGCCAGAACCGGCAACGGACCGCCTTCTCCGGCGCCACAGCCGCGCCTGGATTTCGGCGATGAGAGCGGCCAAGAGCCCGCCGCGTGATCGGATCGCGTTCGAGGACGCCGCCACCGTCACCGAACGCGTGCGATCGCATGCCGCCTCGCTCGGGCTGCGTGGATCGCGGAGCCTAGTCCTGGCGGCCGTGCTCACGATGCTGTGCACGCAGTGGTCGAAGGTTACCGACGACCAGATGCGCCTCATGCAGCTCGTCGACACCATTGCCGCGGCCGGTGGGCGTCGCTATGACCTCAAGACGATCGGGCGTGCCTTGGCGAGCCTGGCGGCCGATGAACTGATTGTCTACCGGCCAGCGCAGGGCCGCGGCAAGCACGCCTTCGTCGCCATCCACGCTCGGTTCACCGAGGGGATCGCGGTGCTCGAACGGGACGATTCTCAGCGCGTCATCGTCGACTACAGCCGCCGTTCCAAGCCCGAATCTGTCACCTTTTCCGAGCCGCGTCCTTATATAGACCAAAAGAATTACCTCCCTACCCTCCGGAACGACAGGCAGCGCGAGACTTCCCGACCGATCGGGGTGAAGGTTCCCCAAGGCGAACTCAAAACCGTCATGGATGGGCTGCCCGAGCCGATGGCCCACCTCCCGAAGCACCTGCGGTGGAAGCTCGGAAGTGAGATCCTGCAGCGACTCAAGCGGGGTTGGCGCGCCGATCAGATCCTGGATGTTCTCAACGCCGAAATGCCCGCTGACGTGCAGCGTCCGTACAAGTTGGCGATCTGGAGGTTGCAGCGCAACGTCGTGGGCTCCGGTCCCCGGCTGCGCCCGTTGCAGCAGGCCTGGGACGCCGCGGCCGCGGCCGCGGCCCGCGCCGAAGCCGAAGACGCCAAAGCGCGCCGGTTCGCCGATCTGGCGGCGGTGACCAGCGCTGAAGTGCGCGAGAAGGCGCTACGAGCCAGTGAGGTCACCTTCAAGCGAGCCGTCACCGACCCGATGGCCGCCCTCGCCGTGGTGGCGCGTCGGGCGAGCACCAAGTTCCCGGAACTGCCCCTGGCCGAGGCGTTGGCGCGCTGGTCCGATGATGTGCTGGCCACCTACGAGCCCGAGCTAGAAATCGCTGAGCTGCAGCCGATCCCGGCAGCGACGTCATTGAGCACGGACCTGCTGATGGATCTGGCGATCAGCGGAGGTTGCAGCTGCGTGATGTGTGGCTCTGACCGTGGCGTGTTCCGACCGGAGTTGCCGTTGAAGTCGATGGCGACGGTGTGTGACCGGTGCTGGCCGCACATCGCCGCCGACCTGGCTGCCGGCGAGAACGAAACCGAACTCGAGGAGGCGATCTCGGCATGACCGATCTGGATGACGCCCCGGCCCGTACCCGCCGCCGGCGCCAGCCCGAGCCCTACACCGATCTCGACGACGGTCGTCAACCGCCGCACGATCTGGCCGCCGAACAGTCCGTGCTGGGCGGCATGCTGCTGAGCAAGGATGCGATCGCTGACGTGCTGGAAAAGCTGCGCCCCGTCGACTTCTACCGGCCTAACCACCGCCAGATCTACGACGTGATCCTGGATCTCTTCGGTCAGGGTGAACCCGCCGATGCGGTGACCGTGGCTGCCGAACTCGACCGCCGCGGCGTGCTGCGCCGCGTCGGAGGAGCGCCGTATCTACACACGCTGATCGCCACGGTGCCCACCGCCGCCAACGCCGGCTACTACGCCGGCATCGTCGCCGAAAAGGCCGTGTTGCGCCGCCTGGTGGAAGCCGGCACTCGCGTCGTGCAGTACGGCTACGCCGGCGCCGACGGAGCCGATGTCGCCGAAGTCGTCGACCGTGCCCAGGCCGAGATCTACGACGTCACCGAGGACCGCGGCGCCAACGACATGGTGGCACTGGAGGATCTGCTGCAGCCGACCATGGACGAGATCGATGCGATCCAGTCCGGCGGCAACCGATCCATCGGAGTGCCGACGGGTTTCGCCGAGCTCGACGAGGTGACCACCGGCCTGCATGGCGGGCAGATGATCATCGTCGCGGCCAGGCCTGGTCACGGGAAATCGACTCTGGCACTGGACTTTATGCGGTCCTGCTCCATCAAGCACGGAATGCCTAGCGTGATCTTCAGTCTGGAGATGAGCAAGTCCGAGATCGTGATGCGGCTGCTATCGGCAGAGTCGCGGATCAAACTGGCCGACATGCGCTCGGGTCGGATGAGCGACGAGGACTGGACCAGGATGGCCCGCCGGATGGGCGAGATCAGCGACGCTCCGCTGTTCATCGACGACTCGCCGAACCTGACCATGATGGAGATCCGCGCCAAGGCCCGCCGGCTGAAACAGAAGACCGACCTTCGGCTGATCGTGGTCGACTACTTGCAGCTGATGACCTCGGGCAAGCGGGTCGAATCCCGCCAGGCCGAAGTCGCGGAGTTCTCCCGCAGCCTCAAGCTGATGGCCAAGGAACTCGACGTACCCGTGATTGCGATCAGCCAGCTCAACCGCGGCCCCGAACAGCGCACCGACAAAATGCCACAACTGTCTGACCTGCGCGAGACCGGTCAGCTGGAACAGGACGGGGACATGGTGATCCTCATCAACCGCCCCGACGCTTACGACCGCGACAGCCCCCGCGCCGGCGAAGCCGACCTCATCCTGGCCAAACATCGCAACGGACCGACGAAGACCTGCACCGTTGCGTCCACCCTCCATATGGCCTCGTTCCGAGACCTCGCCCGCAGCTACTGACTCTTGTCGCTTCTCAGGCTTGGCTGCACTTCTCACGTTCGGCTGCACCAACGCTGCACTTGTGCACCTCGCGTGAGAACCTTCATACCGTAGCCGCTCTTCGGCGTTTGCTGACCCCGTAGCTTCTATGCTGAGTTCGGCTGGGGCAAGGGGGCGATCATGACGGGAGCGGCGCTGAAGCCGATTATCGAAGCTGGAACCCATCGGGCAACATGGACATTGTCCAAGCCTCCCGACCCCGAAACCTGGCAGGTACCCGGCGAGGTTGACCTGCAAGAACTCAGACAGCCTGCTGGCGGGGTCTTCGGGAAAGCGCCGGTGCACTGGACGCAGAGCGGAAACTCGATGGGAGCCGGGTTCCCGCAGCGTTTCAAGTACCCCCTCGTGCGCGGTGAACTCGACGGCGGTTTGGACGTCGTGCTCATCGATGCCATCCTCACCGTCTCCGGTGAGGGCAATCGCGACGGGTTCGTATCCCATAAAGGAGCGAACGCGTATTTCGACGCCTGGGCAGCACTGGTGGGACACACGATGCCGACCGACGGTCCCGTTCTGGTTGATGGTGGCGTGATCCAGGTGCCGTATCTCGAAGCCTTCGGGGGACGAAGCCCTCTTGCGGAAGTGCACATGCCCGACGGCAATCTGTATGAGCAGAACGAACCGTTGTTCAGCGCCACGATCGACAAGAGCAGCCTCCAAACGTGGCGCGACGACGATGCGGAGGTGTCTCTCTACTATCAGCTCTCGGCGGATGTCGGCGGCTGGTACAGCTTCGGTCTGGCCTTCAGCCCCGTCGTCTCGGTGGAGCTCACCACGCCGATCCCTCTGGTGGATTTCCTGATGCAGTGGGCGTGGCCGATGCGGGGGCTCATCGCAGCCGCGACGGGCAAACGGGTGGACATCAGCTACCTGACCTGCTCACCAGTGATAGCTGGAGACGACCGCCCGCACGGGCCCCGACAATGCCAGGTGTTCAACGCATCGGTCACGCAAACGCCCTACACGTCAACGAAGTCGCTTCGTGACAAGTACGTCTCGGATATACGTCTTGCTACCGACGGCCAGTCACTGCTGGAGTTGCTGCGCCGCTGGCAAGCGCTCAGGGACGCGGAGAACCCGATCCTCAACACGTACGACATCACGGCGGTCGGGCGGAATCAGCACCCGCGAGCGAGGTACCTTCTTCTGCTCCAGGCGCTGGAAGGGCTGTGCGGGTTTGAGAAGCGATTCGAGGAACAGCAATCGACATTCGTAACGGAGCGCGACTCAGTCATGACGCGGTGCCAGGAGGTCTTGGACGGCGCGGCGCTCCGCTTCGTCAAGAAATATTTGGTGAAGCGGCGCCCCGTGGGGCTCGACTCCGTACTTCGCGAAATGTTCCGCGCTCTGCCTGTAGACATAGAGCTTCGTCTCGCCGAAGGCGCCCTGGTGAAATCGGTACGTTCGGAGAATCCCTCGATCACCTCGACGCTGGATGCACTTCGCATCGTTCGTAATGATCTGTCGCATGGGAACAAGACCTACGACAGGCGGGAACTGTCCGACGCTGCGGACACCCTCGAACGGGTAGTCAGAGCGCACCTACTTCGGCTTCTTGGCACGTCCGACGCGATCCTCACCCGAGTGCTGACACCCGAGAGGTGAGAGCGCGACACACGACGAGGAAAAGGCGAGGTGCGGCCTGTCAGCGCAGAGCCTGTAGGAATTGCAGCGTTTCGTGAGACCAACGTCGGTGCACCCGGCGTGAGAAAGATCGAATCGTCGCAGGTCAGTGCAACGGCCATATGCAGCGGAACGTGAGAACCCACACCGGAACTCACCTTTATCCGGCGAGCACATGATGGGATAAAACTCGGGAATCCACAGCAGCAGCGGGCGCAGCAGCAGGAGCAGGAGAGCAAGGAGGAGGGGTGCATCCGAAAGCACGGCACAACCCCAGACACGCGTCGAAGGACCGCGCATGCATATGAAGACCTTCAACGAGCGCACCGCAGTCTGCAAGCGCGCTGCAATGAACTGGAGGAACAAAACAAGCTGTACGCCAATGTCATTCAGGTTCTCTCCACTGATAGAGCGACGGGTGATCGGCCACTACGGGTACCTTCAATCACAACGCGCAGGAATGAGCGGCGTAGCACGACGAAAAGAGGTGCCGAGGTGCCGTAGATGAAGGGTTGTCAATGCGGCCATAAACTGGTTCAGTCTCCCCGACGGGCCGGGGCCAATCAGACTTAGCAATGTCTCGCTCATTCCAACTTCAGCGGACCAGGCCTAGCTCGAGAACGGTCGTGTGGTCGATTCACTTCGGGCGGACCCTACCAGGTAAGACAGGTATCGCTGAGTTCACCGGGCTCGGCGATCAACACATCGACCATGACAGCATGGTGGCGTAGCAAAGGTGCCTCTGTGAGGTTGACGCATCAGCTTACTCCGGATGCGATCAGCAACACGGGTACAGATCAGTTGGATTTCTTTCAACGGGACCACGGCACGGCCTATCAGAATGATTGCCATTGAATGACAACGCCTTAAACGACCGGAAGTAGTGTGCATCACACTCAGCTGAGCTGAACGTTAACTACTGGCCACCAGGAGATGTGCATGGCAGCTTCCTTCGACGTTATTGATGACGCCCCTGTTACCCGGTTCCACCGCAAACTTCTCATTGCTTGTTGTGGCGGCCCCTTCCTCGATGGCTACATCTTGACCCTGATTGGTGTCGCCATGATCGGCATCAAGTCCGAAATGCCGGCTACATCAACCCAACTCGGCATGCTGGGCGCCGCGTCGTTGATCGGATTATTCTTCGGCGCCACACTTTTTGGGGCTCTAACAGACAAGATCGGGCGCGAGAAGATGTATCTTCTCAATCTTGTCATCATCGCAAGCGCCTGCGGCGTCACGGCCGTGGTGGCTGAGCTGTGGCAGCTGATCCTGCTCCGCTTCATCATCGGCTTGGCGATTGGCGCCGATTACCCGATCGCCACCTCGCTGCTTGCGGAGTTCACCCCAAAGAAGCGGCGCGGTTTCATGATCGGAGCATCATCGCTCGCCTGGTCGCTCGGCGCCATGGCGGCATTCCTATTCGGATACGTCGTCGTCTCGATCACGGGAGAACACCCCTGGCGCCTAATGCTAGCGAGTGGCGCGGTGCTGGGTGTACTCATCTTGTTGATGCGACGGGGGATCCCGGAGTCGCCGAGATGGTTGGCCAGCAAAGGGCGCGCTGAAGAGGCAAAGGCCGTCATCGAGCAGGTATACGGACACGAAGCAGCTCAACAAGTCGACTTCTCCGACATCGACAACGATGTCCAGAAGAAGCGGCGGTTTCGCGACGATCTCTCCCTGCTCGTAGCCAACGGCTATTGGAAGCGGACAGTGATGTGCGGGGTGCTGTACCTGGCCGCCGTCACACCGCTATACGCCATCCTCACCTTCGGTGGCGTGATCCTGGCAGCTACCGGCCTCCAAGGTGGAAACCTGGATCTGCTTGGCGAGCTGTTGTTCGCCGCCATCTGGGCCGTCAGTGTTCTACCGGCCCTCAAGTGGGTGGAGACATGGGGTCGTCGCCCGATGGCGTTGGTACCGTTCGCGCTCATGGCAGCTGCCCTGACTGGGCTGGCGCTGTGGGCCGGGGCGCCGACCTGGTTCGTCATCGGAGCATTCCTGTTCTATGCGCTGACCTCCGGCGGACCGCAGGTTCTGCAGTGGTTGTATCCAAACGAGCTATTCCCCACCGAGATTCGTGCCACTGCTGTGGGTATCGCGGTCGGGGTGAGCCGCATCGGTGCCGCCACAGGAACGTTCCTCGTCCCGGTAGGAATCGAGGCACTTGGCATCAATATCGTTATGGGCTTCGCCGCGGGGTTGACAATTTTCGCGTTCATAGTGTGTTACGCATGGGCGCCTGAGACGACGGGAAGATCCTTAGGGGAGGCTGCGTCGGACTCGATGAACACCGATGGTCGAACTCCGGATTCGGCGCCCCCGCTTCACTAGTCACATCGAGGTAATCCCAAACTTTGGGCACAGACGATGCGAGGTGTTCTCAATCTGACCGGCAAACATGGTGGCATGTGAGCCCAACGGCGGGTTGGGGCACAAACAGCCAGGCAGGCGCACAGCACTCATCATCAGCGTCAGAATGAAACGAATGACTCGTGGAGCATTGTCGCGCACGGTACGGTCCCACATCGGCCAGCAGCGCCGCCCTGCTGACCACGGCCGAGCATACGCTGTGACCACCCAGTTCGATCGTCACGTCTGTATGCCCGTGCTCTGGATGCCGGCGAGTACGACGTCGACGATGCGCTCTGCGTCTGGTCGGGCGAACGGGCGCATTCCCCGGGTGATGATGAGGTGTACCGGACCGGAGATCATTTCGCCGAGGAAGGAGCTGTCGACCGGGGGTAGTTCGCCGCGGTCGACAGCGTTGTTGACCCGCTGTTGCATCGCGGCCACCCTCCGGTCGAGCACCTTGGTCAAAGCACGAATGGTTACATCGTGGCCGGCGGGCTGGATGGCTTGTTCGAGGGCACGTCCGAAGGGCGTTTCGAGACCGGCGGCGAGGGCCACCAGAAAGTCCACCAAGTCTCGGCGGATGTCGCCGGTATCGGCGACCGAGGCGAGGCTTTCGGCGTAAACCAGCAGCGCCTCGACCACCAACTCTTCGCGGTCTGGCCAGTTACGGTAGACGCTGGCTTTGTGCACGCCGGCTGTCTCGGCGACGTCTTCGTAGCGAAATCCGGCAATCCCGTCGCGCGCAACAAGTTCAGTTGTGGCGGCCAAAATTCGCTCTCGGACCCGTGCGTTACGTCCGCCGGGTCGACGTGCCTGCGGACGGTCGGTAGCCCCGCTCACCATGACTGCACTTCCTTCCTGCGAACGATGACAATTGTTCACTAGGCACGTCGTTCGGGGTGATCTGGGTGAGCTGCACTGTGCTTTAATAGCGACTGAGTGTCGCTTTTATTCTGAGTGCAGTGATCCTGTTCTTTCGTCCTTGGAGTGCCTTGATGAAGATTCTTGTGTCGGGTGCCGGCATAGCCGGTCTTGCGTGTGCGTTGGAGTTCGGTCGCCGCGGACACGCTGTCACCGTGGTTGAGCAGGCTCGCCAACTGCGGCTCACCGGTACGCCCATCGATATCCGCGGTGACGCCATCGAGGTGGTCGAAAAGATGGGACTGCTCCCGCTCATCGCGGCCCGACGCATCCGGATGTCCGAGCAGACCCAGTTCGTCGATAGTCGAGGCGAGCGGATCGCCCCGATGCCAATCGCGGAAATCAGCGACTCTGACGATGACATCGAGATCCTGCGTGCAGACCTCGTGTGCATCCTCGCCGACGCGGTTCCCGATACTGTGACAATCCGCTTCGGGGAGGCGATCACCGCACTGACGCACGGCGATACCGACATCGACGTGCAATTCGCCTCGGGGCGCTCGGCACGGTATGACCTGGTGGTCGGCGCCGACGGCCAACACTCCGCAACCCGCCGGCTGGTGTTCGGCCCCGACGACCAGTGCCTGCGACACCTCGGGGTGTACTTCGCCCTCGCCGAGATTCTGGGCGAAGCGCAAGCGGACGTTCCCAACTCAATCTACAACGTGCCCGGACGCATGGCGGGGGTTTTCTGATACGGCGGCAAGGCAGTAGCGGTGTTCGAATTCCTCTCCGAAACACCGGGTTACGAGCGCAAGGACCTGGACGCCCAGAAGAACATCCTTGTCGATGCCTTCGCCGACGACCCGTCGTGGCGAATCCCGGAGCTACTGGACGCGGCCTGCGCCGATCCTGCGCTCTACTTCGCTGCGGCCAGCCAGATTCACCTGCGGTCCTGGCACCGTGGGCGCGTCGTCCTCGTCGGAGACGCCGGGTACTGCGCAGCGTTCCTATCCGGCCGCGGTACCTCCCTGGCGCTGACCGGTGCGCGTTTCCTGGCCGAGGAGTTGGCTCGCGACGGCAACCACACCGCCGCGTTCGCCCGGTACGAAGCCCGGCAGCGCCCGTACGTCACCGCCGTTCAGAACAGCGTCGAGCGCGGCCGCAACCGCATCCTGCCGCAAACCTGGGATGAGAATTCCGCCCGCAACAAGTCCCTGCAAAACCCCCGGGCCGAAACATCGTGATTACGAACAGTTTCCAGAACGACGCCGGCAGCGGCCAGTCGCGCAGCTGAAGCACGCGGCTCGTGCTCTGGGCGGGCGTTCTGACTCTCGCCAACGTCCTGGCCGACCTTGTCATCGGCTCGCCGATGATGGTGCTGCCTCAATTGATGAAGCACTTCGACACCGATCAGGCCGCGTGGATCAATGCCGGCGCGATGCTGGCCGGGGCCATCTGGTCACCGCTGCTGGCGCAGAGTTCCGACATCTTCGGCAAACGACGAGTCTTGCTCGTCACACTGCTCATCGCCGGAATTGGGGCGCTGATCTGTCTGCTTGCGCCGACACTGTGGGTGTTCCTGGTGGGCCGCTTCTTTCAAGGCGCCGCCTTTGCCGCGATCTTCCTCACTGTCGCTTTGACGCAACAGATTTGCAGGCCACCAGCGGCGATGGCGTTGGTTGGGGTCTTGACGTCGGGGTCGTCGATTGTCGGGATCGTTGAGCCGTTTCTCATGACCCCGATCATCGAGATGTTCGGGTTCCGCAGCGTGTTCGTCGCCGCCGCGATCCTGGCTGCGGCGGCTGCACTCGGCGTGCGCGTGTTCATCCCGGAATCCCCGATCCGCACCGGAGGCCGGATCGACGTGGGTGGAGCCGTTCTGCTCGGTGTCGGGCTGGGGGCGACGCTTGCCTATCTCAGCCTCGGCAGCGATGCCGGTTGGATGTCTAGGGGCATGCTCGTGCTGGTGTCCATCGGGCTCGCGGCGTTGGCCGGGTGGGCATTTCTCGCCCTGCGAGTCGAGCAACCGATCGTTGATTTCCGTGCTCTGAGCCGTCAGATCCTGTTGACACTGTTGGCTTTGGTGCTGGCCGCAGGCGCGTTCCGCAGCATGCTGCAGCTGACCGCTATCACCGCCCACGTCTCCCCTGATCTCGGTCTAGGCTACGGGTTGGGCTCCGGCGATGCGATCGCCCTGCTGCTTTCGGCACCCCCAACCTCGGTATCGTCCTCGGCGGCGTGGGCGCTGGATGGATCGCGGGCCGGATCGGCCCGGCGGTTCCGCTGCTGGGCGGCATCACGCTCGGTGCAGCGGCGACTCTTGCGCAGATGGCGGGGGTGTCGATGCTCCCACTGGCGGTAGCCTGCGGTGCCGTGCTCGGCGTGGCCGCCGGTGCGATCGGCGCCTCCGGCTACAACCTGGCCACCAGCCTCGCAACGCCCGAACGGCAAGGCACGACAGCCGGTCTGGTGTCGGTGGTCCTCGCCTTGGGCTCAGTCGTGGTCAATATCGCCGGCGGCGAAGTGCTCAAAGCCACCCAAGTGGCCGGACTGGGGGCGGACGGCACCCCGGTCAGCACCGTCACCGGCATCTACCTCTATATCGCCCTCGCCGGAACAATCGTCATCCTGGCCACCATCCCGGCGATCAAGCTGGTACGCAACCACTCTCGAGAGCCGAACCTCGACCATGAAAGACCAATCAGTGACACTACCCCGGGCTGAAGACCAAAGCGCAGAGCGGGCTGGCTCCACCGTGCGAGCCGGGGTATTCGACGTCGGCTACATCGATGATGGCGACGGGGTGCCATTGGTCCTCATTCACGGCGGCGAGAGCGACCGTCATCAATTCACTGTCTTGCGCCGGCACCTCGGCGCCGGACTGCGGGTGATCTCCTATGACCAACGCGACTCCGGACTCACCACGAATCCACCAGCACCCTATGGTTTGGCCGATCTTGCCGACGATCTCGTTGCTCGCCTGGATGCTTTGAAGCTTTCAGCAGCCCACGTGCTAGGTACCTCTTTCGGGGGCGCGATTGCCCAACATGTCGCCCTGCGGCATCCGGCCCGGATTTCCTCCCTCATCCTGGTCGCCACCACACCGAGCTACGCCCTCGGCAGCCCGATCGTCGATGCGCTGCTATCCATGTCCCACCAAGACAGGCAGAACGCCGCGACAGAACTCTTCTTCACCCCCAAGGGCCGCTCACAGCTGTACACCCCACCCGGTCAGACGCTGACCAAACGCACTGCCGAACAGAGCCGTCGGCGGCGAAACGCCGCCCGCCAGCACGACATTCGCGACCGCCTTCCGAGTATCGCAGCACGGACTCTTATCCTGCACGGTACCGAGGACCAGCTGGCGCCCTGGGCCGGCGCCCTCTTGATGGCCGAACAGATTCCGAACGCCGAACTACAGTCGATCGACGGTGGTCGCCACGCCATCGCAATCGAGTTCGCCAACACCATCGCCGCCCGGGTGCGAGAATTCCTCCCGCTGCTCAAACCGTAAGCCCGCACGTCCGGAGACCGACTCGATGTCAATTAGAATTGCAGCGCCAAGGCGACCTCGGCGCACATCGCGACAGACGACTCGCACCGACAGTGCTTCATAGTCGGTTGCCGCGTTCTTCAGTGGCGTCCGGTGACTGATCGGGTCAGAAACCACACCGCTGCTACCACGGCGGCGCATCCACCCATCTGAGCCGCGCTCGGGCGCTCGTTGACCAACAGCATGGCGAACCCGACTGCCATGACGGGTTGAGTCAACAACAATGCCGCTCCGACATCGGCAGATACCCGCGGAAGCGCAGCCGAGATCAGAGTCCAGCCGAGAATCTGACTGCTGAGAGCAAGGACCGCTAGCCATCCCAGGGAGCTCCAGCTCGGGGTGAGATCGACCGGATCCCAAAACGATCCCACACCGGCGCCGACGATGCCCGCTGTCGCAGTCGAGACGAATACCTGAGAGGACAGGCGCTTGGCGACCCCGGTGCGACCGATAATGAACAAATAGATCCCGTAGGTCACCCCGGCGGCCAAGGCGAACACGGTGCCCAGCAACAGCTGGCCGTTGTCGCCTCTCTCTGTTACACCGCCGGCCACGGCGGCGCCGGTGAGCAAGAGCGGCAGCATTGCGACGAAACGTAACGGCGGACGAATGCCGAGGAAAGCCCAGGTGAGAACGGGAACCACTACTACCTGGATGTTGACCACCACTGTGGAGATCCCCGCTCCTACCAACGTCACCGACTGCGCCCACAGCGCGAAGTCGGCGCCGAGCATGGCGCCGGCAAGGATCTGACTTGCCAGAATTCGGCGAGAGGGAAGTCCCCTGCGCCTGAACTCGCGACCGGCGAAATACGCCAGTAGTGGCGCTGCCATCAAACATCGGAAGAATGTGGAGGTCGATGAAGAGGTTTCTGACAGTTTGATAAAACTCCCGGACAACGCGGTCGCCGCCGCCCCGGCCAAGACGGCGGCTCTCGCATGGTAGAAAGCTTTCACCCACGACGTAGGTGGTTACGAACCGTGAGCACCCCGAGAAGTGTTACCAGTGCGGTGAACACGATGTAGTAGGACGGTGACCGCGCGTCGTCGGTCACCGAGACGAGGTAGGTGGAGATCATGGGTGCGGTACCGCCGAACACGGCGACTGATACGTTGTGGCCGATCGCGAATCCGCTGTAACGGACGCGGGTTTCGAACAGCTGGGTACCCATCACGATGCAGCTACTCAGCGCGGCCACAAAGAACGCTATGGCGCCGTGCGCCACGTACGCCGCGGCGAGATTTCCCGTGTTGATCAACATGAAGAGTGGATACGCAGACACGGCGAACCCCACGCTCGCGGCAAGCATGATTGGCCTGGGTCCGCTGCGGTCAGAGAGGGTGCCCAACAGCGGCAAGGTGATGATCGGAACCATACAGGCGACGATCATCGACACGAATGACTCGGTGTCGCCGTAGCCGAGCTTGTGATAAAGGGCGGGCATGTATGCGAACGCCACATAGAAGGCCGCCACCCAGCAAGAGACTAGGGCAATGAGCTGCAGGATCGGACGCCAGTGCTTGGTGATCGTCTCTTTCAGAGGTGTCTTGGTGACCGAGCCGGCATCCTCGAGGGCGCGGAACTCGGGTGTCTCGTCGAGCCTGCTGCGGATGTAGAGCCCGGCGATGCCAAGCGGACCAGCCAGCAGGAAGGGAATACGCCAGCCCCATGAGGTCATGTCCTGTTCTGTTAGCGCTGTGGACAACCCGGTAATCAGAACGGCGGCAAAGAGGTAAGCCAGAAACGTTGACGCCGGTAGGAACGAGACGAAGAACCCGCGGCGTTGCCTGGGCGCGTACTCGGCGATGAATATGGCACCCCCACCGTATTCGCCTCCGGCGGCGAAGGCCTGGACAAATCGCAAAAGAACCAGGAGTAATGGAGCCGCGACCCCGAGTGCGTCGTAGCTCGGGAGCAGTCCCATTAAGAAGGTGGCGGTCGAAGTCGCCAGCACGACGATGGCTAAGGTGCGGCGCCGGCCTATTTTGTCGCCGAGGGGGCCGAAGAAGAGACCGCCGATGGGGCGCATCACGAAGGCGACGGCGAAGGCGCCGAAGGTGAATAGCAATCCGGTGGTCTCGTTATCCGAGGGGAAGAAATTCGCGGCGATGTAGGTGGCGAGGTAGGCATAGATCGCGAAATCGAACCATTCGACGAAGTTTCCGACGGCGGCCCCGGTCACGGCTTTGCGCACCATCGCAGGGCTGACTGTGGTGGTCTGGTCGACGGAGGTTTGGCGGGTTTCAGGTTTCATTCGGTAACTCCCGATAGTGGGTCATTTGTCTGCGCGACAGGGACGTGGGCACTTCTGTGCTCAGGGCTGCAGTGGGACGACATCGGGAAGCGGTGCTGGGTCGACGAAGCGGCGTAGCACGTTGCCGGTAATGCGTGCGACGTTGTTGTCGTAGCGATTCGAGGACAGGCTGCCGCACCAGGCGATGGAGGACGTGCTGAACATCCCGCCGCCATGCGCGGTGGTGAAATATGTTATGTCCCCACGTACGCTGGGATGCTCGACTCCGTGAATTGCAGGACGGGCCACGCTCATCTCTTCGGTGGCGAGCAGGTAGTTGCGGGTGTGCGCAGTCGAGCTGGCCAGCAGCATGGTATGTGGTGGGGTGCCGAGCTTGAGGTCGTACTTGTCCACCTCGAAGCCCGCGGCACCTGCGCCGATCAGACCGAAGTCGCCGATGCGCTCAGTTGGGTCGACACCCTCGAAGATCCACTCGACACTGGGCTCTCTAGCGTCGGGCAGTTGAACGTAGTAGGAGCAGGAGTCGAACCCGAACGCTGAATGCCCAGTACCCCATACCTTTTGGGGTGCACGATTGCGGTATCGCCACAGACCTCCTCGTTCCCCGGAGGTGCTGTGGTAGTTCTCGCCGGGTGTGGTGCGGTTACGGGTCGTGCCGGACTCTCCCTTCCTGACCTCCACCACCCAGGGTTTCTCCGGGTGCAGCGAACTCACCCAATACATTCCGTTGCCTCCGAGATACATCCCGCGACCGCCGTTGGCGAGATAGTCCTCCCAGGCGTCGATCATGGAGCTGGTGTAATACTCCGGGTGCGTACCGGTGATCACCACCCGGTACCGTGACAAAAGTTCTGCACCTTGCTCGATGAGATCGTGATCGGTTGCTACGTCGAATCCCAAACCTTCGGCGTTGAGCCAGTCAACGAGATAGAGGTCTGCCGAAAAGCCCCAGGGGGCAGCGAATTCGCGGTGTCGATGCATTGGGCGCATGTTTACGATGGGCCTTCGCCAGCTGCTGTACTTCACGATGCGGCCGTCGGCGTAGGTGTCGTAGAGGGACAACCCGTAGTCACGCGTGTGGATGTTGAGCTCTACGTCGAAGTCGTGTAGCACGTAGGTACGTCCCGGGGCGCCCTGCCGGGCTGGTAACGCGGGCTTGATCTGCCAGTTGGCGTAAGCCAGGTAAGTGCAGGTGGGTATCAGAAACAGGATGTCGGCGGTGGCAGTGCCTTTCGGAGGCAGCACGAATAAGGGAATGTGGTCAACGGCATCGCGGCAACGAACGCGTAGCGCGTAGCAGTCGCTCGGCAATGAGTGGGGAATTGTCAGCTCGATGTTGGGAATCCAGCGGCAGTCATCGAGTGAGTCCTCATGGAAATGGATCGCTCCGTATTGGTGTGGGGCGTGCCTGAAGTTTTCTTCGCTGCTGTCCCAGTTCCAACCGGTGACTGCGCGCTCGGGCTGGTTGATGCAGCGGCCGTGCAAACCGTGGTCCGTCACGTCTCGGATCTCATCGGAGTGGCTGCAGGCCGAAAAGTCCCACGCTGCCAGAGCAGACGGATCTGTCGGGACGTTACCGCCAGAGAGGGCGGTGATGGCCACCTCGGGGAGAGCGCGACCGTAGAGGGAAGGCGAATCCACCTTGCCGTTGAAGATGTCGGTGACCCATGTGCGACCCGATAGTGTTGCCGACTCGGCGTTTCCACCGATCAGTACTGGTGTGCAAGCATCTGCGGGGCGAATGTGACATGGAGCCTCCACTGTGCTGTCCGAGTCAAGGGGCACCACTGGTCCAAAGACGCTGTTCACCCGGTTCAGCACACAGCGTTGGGTCAGGCGCAGCGTCGCGGAGTCTGGATCGAACACCACCGTGACCGAGTACCACACGCCAGCGAACAGCGCTCGGTCACTGACGATCTTAGCAGTGACGCCAGCTCCGTCACCGAGACGTGCGGTCAATCGACCCTGTTCGATACCTAACGTCCACCCGCACGATCTGTCCGCAGCCCAACGGCTCAAGATGGCCTGCTGAGAGTGATGCGGCAGGCTCGCGTTGATGAAGGCATGTAGCGTCAATCCTGCTGAGCCAACGGCGGTTCCATGGTCATCGATCTCGGCATAGCTGCCGAACTGGGTCCGCTGCGGCGCTATCGGATAGTGGCCGTTGACGGGGCAGTCGATGACTTCTTCGCGGAATCCGGGGCCGGCGGGGTTGGTATCACCGTGAATCAGCCTGACGAGATCGACCCGGCATGTGCCGGCCTCCTCGGCAGAAAGGTGAAACCGAACGGTCTCACCGGGCGCGGCGCTGGGGCGGTCAGAATAGCCGCGTAGACCGATGTGTTGAAACTCGACGTGGTTGGCGTGCTCATTCATCTGAGGCTCCCAAGTGATTCGACCCTGAGGACGAACACCGCATGGGCGGCGGCGTTCTCGTCGGGGAAGCTTCGCTGGTCGATGAAGGTCGGTGGCGCTCCGCGCTCGGTGAGTGTGGCGATGCGGTAGTCCAACCAGGGACGCTGCGCGTAGACGTAAAACTTGCCGAGCGTGGGGTGTCCACGGAAGAAGTTCAGCAGTATCTGTAAGGCCTGGCTCTGCTCGCCGGCCCTACTGAGAGGGTTTCGCTCGTGTTCCTCCACAATCTCTGGATGCTTTTCCAGTAGTGCGCGTACTGTCGCGGTTCTGCTGGCGTCGTAGAAAAGGAACCAGTCCGCCTCTTTGTCACGCAGGCAAGTGGGATCACTCAGGGCAAGTGCAGCGTTCGCACCGCCGCAGGTTGGTCGTGTTGCAAGTGCGTTGTCGACGGAGCCGACCGGCATGCATATCTCCTCGGGGCAGACGCTTCCAGGTACAGCCTGAGTGTGTGTGGCGTCACGTCGACCACGCGTCGCGCTGCCATTGAATGAGAAGGTATTGGGGCGCCATGCACGTATTGACAGACCCCCAATGGGCATTTCAAACGAGTCACTCGGCAACCGAGCATCGAGGAAAGTGTCTTTTCCATTGATTGGTAGAAAGCTCTCGGCGTGGTGCGTTGGGGGTTCATAATCGGGGCAGAGGAGGCGGCAGTGGCGCGGTCGACATCGGGCGAATCAGTGATGGAGCGAGTGCTTCGCATCATCGAGGCATTCGACGTGAGCACGCCGGTACTCACGGTCTCCGACATCGCCCGCCGAGCTGACCTCCCTGTGGCGACCGCGCACAGGCTGGTCAACGAACTGATCGAGCTGCGCATGCTCGAGCGCGACGGTGAGCGACGGATCCGGATTGGACTACGGATGTGGGAGTTGGCTTCTCGGTCTTCGCGGGTGGTCCGGCTGCGTGATGTCGCAATGCCATTCATGGAGGATCTGCACGCGGTCGTGCGGCAACATACGCAGTTGGGTGTGCTCGACGGCGACGAGGTACTGCACATCGAGCGGTTGTCGGCTCCGGGATCGATGGCTAACGCCACGTATGTCGCGGGCCGGCTCGCCGTACATGCTTGCTCGGCCGGTCTGGTGTTGTTGGCATTCGGCCCGGAGGATGTTCGTGAACGTCTTTTGGCCCGGCCGTTGAGGCGCTACACCCCTGCGACTGTGACCGATCCGCAGCAGCTGCGACAGATCTTCGCTGACATCCGTACCCAGGGCCACTTCCTCGCTGATCGGATGTGCATTCCGAACGCCGTCGGTGCCGCCGCACCGATTTTCGACGCCAATGGTGACATTTTGGCCGCCCTCACCATCGTGGTGCCCAGCGATGCCAACCGCATCGTCGGGCACATCCCTGCATTGATGACCGCAGCGCGTGGTATTTCACGCGCAGTTGGCATGGCGGGGTTCAGTTTGATGCTGCCGATGGCCAGTGACGCCAAATTCCTTGCCATTCATCGGAATAGTCGACCCTGAGCAGCGATCCCCCGGCAGAGTATTGCGTCGTGGCGATCTTCCTCATTACCTACGAGTACACCGACGATGCTGGCGGGCGGGAGAAGTATCGGCCGGCACACCTCGACTTCATCAGTGAACTCGCGGACAGAGGTGCCCTCTTGATTTCAGGACCTCTTGGACCGACCGAGAGTCCGGGGGGACGAATCGTCGTTGATGCGGCCACCAAGAGCGAAGCATTGGCACTCACTGTCGGTGATCCATTCCGCGTCAACGGGTTGGTGTCCCAAGCCACGGCAGTGGAGTGGCTTCCGATCTACGGACGCCTTGCAAGGGAGATATGAGCGATGATGACGACGTATGAAACCGATGTTCTGGTGGTGGGGTCCGGCGCCGCCGGTCTGTCCGCGGCCATCGCAGCCCGAAAGCAGGGATTGAACGTCTTGATTGTGGAGAAGGAACCGTATCTCGGTGGCACGAGCGCCATTTCAGGCGGATGGCTGTGGGTACCGGGCAACCGCCAGGGACGCGCGGAGGGCGACACCCGAGAGGAAGCGGAGGCTTACATCAAGGCCCTGGCGAGCGACTCGTATGACAGCGCAGCGGTGGCGCGATTTCTCGACGGTGTTCCTGAAGCACTTGACTTCTTCGAACGGGAAACCGAGGTCGAGTTCGTGTACCCGGAGATGGCGCCGGACTATCAGATGGAGGCGTCTGGGGCGAAGCGGTCTGGTCGTGCGATCACTGTCCAGCGTGCTGATGCCCGTATTCTCGGCGACGATCGTTTACGCGTGCAGCCTTATTTGTATACCTATACGGTGTTCGGTTATATGCCCGAGGTTGGACAGGAACTCAAGACGTTCCTCAAGGTTAACCAGTCTGCCAGAGCGTTCAGCTATGTGGCGCGCGTGCTCTTGCGGACGTGGTGGCAGACCGTGGTCTGCAGGCGCTCCCTGACCCGGACCAACGGCAACGCCTTGATGACGCGCTTAGTGGCGACGGCCCGTAAGCTCGACATCCCTATGTGGACCTCGGCCCCGGTTGTGAAGCTGGATTCGACCGAGGGTGTTGTCACCGGCGCGCGCGTCGGCGGTAACGAGCCGTGTCGAGTGCATGCCAGGGTGGGTGTGGTACTCGCGGCCGGCGGCTTCGGCGGCAACGCGGAATTGCGTAAGCAGGCCTTCGAGCACGATGCGTTCGGTGACAATCACGTCACTGCCACCGTCGGTCACGGCGGCGACAGTTATCGACTGGCCGCTGAGTGTGGTGGGGTCCTGGACACCAGTCCGCACCAACCGGCGGCCTGGGGTCCGGTCAGCTCTTTCCGAAGCCTCCGCGGCGAGCAGCGACTGTTTCCGCACCTGCGTGCCTTCGGGTTACCCGGATTGATTGCGGTCAACCGGCACGGTAAACGATTCGCGAATGAATCGTTCTCGTATCACGACTTCGGCACCGAGCTGATTAAAGAGAATCGCGGGCAGCGCAGCACCTTCGCCTACATCATTGCGGATCGAAAGGCGATGCGGCGGTATGGGATCGGCTATGCCAAACCGTGGCCGCTACCGACGTGGTACTACAAGCGGATCGGGTTTCTCACCAAGGGGTCCTCGATTGAGAACCTGGCCATCAAGATTGGCGTGCCGGCGGAGGCACTGCATGAGACGGTGCAGGAATTCAACGAGAGCGCGGCCAAGGGAGTAGATCCAAAGTTCGGACGGGGCTCGAACTGGTTCCACCACTTCAAAGGGGACATGGACCACAAACCCAACCCCAACCTGGCGCCCATCGACACCGGACCGTACTACGCGGTGCGGGTGCAAATGGGCGACCTCGGAACCTACGCAGGGCTAGCCGTCAACCAGCGCAGCGAAGTTGTCACCGACACCGGATCCGCGATCCCCGGACTTTATGCGGTCGGTTCGGCGGCCGTTAGCGTCTTCGGTGGGGGATACCCGGGGTACGGCGCGGTTCTCGGGCCGGCGATGGTGTTCGGCTACCTGGTGGGACGTGACATCGCAACACACGCCAAGACCAGAACGAACACACCCGCGGGCACCGTCAAACACACTGCCCCAGCACCGCTAGCCAACGACAACACCAATGGAGAACCACTATGAGCAACCACGAGACCGACCCGGTCGCGGGTCAGAACGCCCTCTGGTCACCGTTCGCACCGATGCACTCGGTGCGCCAGGCGCCGCGGGTGACCATAGTGCGAGGCGACGGGGTATGGGTCTGGGACAACACCGGACATCGCTACTTCGACGGCACTGCAAGCCTGTGGTACTCCAACGTCGGGCACGGTCGCGCCGAGATCGTGGACGCGATTAGCCACCAGCTCGGCACCCTGGAGGCTTACCACGGCTTCGGTGACTTCGCGACCGAGCCTGCGTTGCGTCTAGCCGAAGAGATCGCCCAGCGCGCGCCCATGGACGATGGCAAGGTCTTCTTTACCAGTGGCGGTGGCGATTCCATCGAGACGGCCGTGAAGATGGCCCGGTCCTACTTCGCGGCCAACGGGCAGCCCGACCGGACAGTGCTGCTGCACCGCGAGCACAGTTATCACGGAATGCACGGGTGGGGTACAGCGCTTTCCGGAATGCCGCCCAACCGCGTCGGCGAGCCGTTTGCACCCGACGTCGTACAGGTTCCCCACGATGATGCAGCCGAGCTAGACCGCATCATCGGCACGTTGGGACCAGAACGCGTCGCTGCATTCTTCTGTGAACCGGTGATCGGCGCCGGCGGCGTGATCGTGCCACCCAAGGGATACATCGAGGCAGCTGCGCAGGTATGCCGTCGACACGGCGTGCTCTTCATTGCTGACTCAGTGATCTGCGCGTTCGGACGACTCGGTTACTGGTTCGGAATAGAACGATTCGACGTTCGACCCGACCTAATCGTATTCGCCAAGGGTGTCACCAGCGGATATCTGCCATTGGGCGGCGTTGTCGCCGCAAGGCATGTCGCGGCGCCATTTTGGGACCGACCCGGCACGGTTTTCCGGCATGGCCAGACGTACTCCGGTCATCCGGCGGCATGTGCCGCTGGGCTGGCGAACATCGCAATTCTCGAGCGTGATGGCCTCCTCGATGCCGCACTCAAGTTGGAGGGGCCTCTGCTCGAGCGCCTCGAGTCCATGACCGACCACCCGCTCGTCGACCACGCTCGCGGCGGAGTGGGGGTCCTTGGGGCACTCGAACTTGAATCCGGGCACCTGGCCAGGTCACCCTCCCTACCCGCCCAACTGATGCAGGTGGTGCGCAGGCGCGGTGCGATTATCCGCCCGATGGGAACGGCGCTGGGATTCTCGCCACCGCTCGTCACCACCGAAGAGGACCTGGATTTCATGACCGACGCGGTGCGCGCCGGGCTCGATGAGGTTTACCGAACCACCTAGTCGCCACCAATCAGGGACCGTTGCGCGTCCCTAACGCGTTCGTGACAACCGTCGCCGTTGCCCTGCCACACGCCATTTGAGGGAACCATGACCACTACCACCTCCGGACTTCCCGGTCAATCCGCCATCAGTGCCGAAATTGCCGACATCGCCAGCGATTACGAGAAGCAGCTCATCGATGGGGCCAGCCGCGAGACCGCGGTACGCACCGACTATCCGCCGTATCGGTCGAGCTTGCTGCGCCACCCCACCAAGAGCCTGCACTACGCTGACCCCGAAGGCATCGAGTTAGAAGCACCCTGCTTCGGCACGCGCGATATCGATCCATTGGAAGCGGATCTGACCATCCAGTGCGGCGGCGAACCGCAAGGGGAGCGAATGGTCGTCACCGGTCGCGTCGTCGACGGCGAGGGCCGGCCTGTGCGCCGGCAACTTGTCGAGGTGTGGCAGGCCAACGCGGCAGGACGTTACGTCCACAAGCGCGATCAGCACCCCGCCCCCGTGGATCCCAACTTCACCGGTGTCGGCCGTTGTCTAACCGACGAGGACGGCTGGTACCGCTTCACCACGATCAAGCCTGGCCCCTACCCGTGGCGCAACCACCACAACGCATGGCGGCCCGCTCACATCCATTTCTCACTGTTCGGTACCGAATTCACCCAGCGTCTCGTCACCCAGATGTACTTTCCTGGCGACCCTTTGTTCGACTTTGATCCCATCTTCCAAGCCATCGTCGATCCCCGTGCCCGCGGCCGGCTGGTCGCGCATTACGACCACGACATCACCACTCACGAATGGGCGACCGGCTACCGCTTCGACATCGTGCTCAGCGGCACCCATCGCACCCCGCTGGACACCGACACCGAGGACCCGCAGTGACCGCATTACCGTCGGCCGAACTGGTCCCTACGCCCGGACAAACTGTCGGCCCGTTCTTTCATTACGCGCTGCCCTTTCCCGGCGACCGCGACCTGATCGCGCCCGGCAGCCCCGGCGCAATTCGTTTGTCCGGCACCGTCTACGACGGTGCCGGTAACCCCGTACCCGACGCGCTTATTGAGATCTGGCAAGCAGACCACGCGGGTCGGATACCGCACCGGACCGGCACATTCCGCCGCGATGGCCAGACATTCACCGGGTTCGGCCGCGCCAGCACAGGCCGCGACGGCGAATACGCCTTCACCACGGTCATACCTGGCTCGGTCGACGGGTCCTTACCGTTCTTCGCAGTTACCGTCTTCGCCCGTGGCCTCCTGGACCGCCTGTTCACCCGCGCCTACCTGCCGCTGGGTGACGCCGCACCCGATGCCCTGCTGACCTCGTTGGGCCCGCGAGCCACAGCGCTGATCACGGTGCCCGAAGAGTGGGGCTTCCGCTTCGACATCACCCTGCAGGGCGACCAGGAGATACCGTTTCTGGCCTACCCTGGACCTGCGTGATCCTGTTGTGGCCCGGTGAGCACCGCGCCGGCGACACCTTCACCGAGGCCGCGTTCCTCCATGCCATGGTGCAGATCGAGGACGCCTGGCTCACGGTGTTACCGACCACCGGGGCACTCGCCTCGTCCGCGTCGGTACTGGATTTAGTATCTGACGCGGACATGATCGATCTAATCGACGAGTCCGAAGTTCACGGCAACCCCGTCATCGCACTGGTGGCGCTACTGCGGCAGCGTCTGCGCGCGGCTGGCCACGATGACGCCGCGACCTGGCTGCACCGCGGCCTGACTAGTCAAGATGTCATCGACACCGCTCTGATGGTGTGCGCACGTCAGGCGGTTAACCGGATCCGTGGCGAGATCACCGGCCAACTCGACGCGCTGACGGACCTGGTCAACACTCACCGGAACACACCAATGGTTGCCCGCACCCTCACCCAGCCCGCCGTGCCGACCACCTTCGGCGCCAAGGCCGCGACGTGGTTACACGGTGTACTCGACGCAGCGGAGGCTCTCGCCGCACTCCGTTTTCCGGTCCAATTAGGTGGTGCGGCCGGAACACTCAGCGGACTGGTCGAACTCGTCGGACCCGCTGCAGCCCGTCGCGCCCGCCGCCGCCTCGCGAAGGCACTCACCCTCAGCGAGTCGCCGCCCTGGCACACCCAGCGCACCGCGGTGACTCGCATCGGTGACGCGGCAGTCACCGTGACCGACGCCTGGGGCAGGATCGCCAACGACGTGCTTGCACTAGGCCGTCCCGAGATCGGAGAACTGTCCGAGGGCACAGGTGGAGGCTCTTCGACCATGCCGCACAAGTCCAACCCGACCATGTCAGTGCTCATCCGGCGCGCCGCGCTGGCCGGCCCTCCGTTGGCGACCACCCTGCACCTGTCGGCAGCTGGACAGGTTGATGAACGCGCCGATGGCGCCTGGCATGTGGAATGGGACACCCTCGCAGTGCTGTTGCGGCGCACTGTCGTTTCCGCGGCCCACACTAGAAAACTATTGGTCGGGCTGCAAGTCCACCCCGACACGATGGCCCGACGACTGTCACAGATGAGTGGCGACGTGCATGCAGAACAACGCGCACTGGCAGCCATCGCCGGCCACGAACCGAGCGGCGCGTTCACCGGGTTGATCGACGACCTCATCGACGAGGCGCTCCACCGCGCCCACCATCATCTGCAGGAGATGCCATGACGGTCACCGCCGTACAACTCGCCGGCCGACCCGGCCAGCCGCTGCTCGTGCTCGGCCCCTCTCTGGGTACCTCGGTGCAGACGCTGTGGGCCGCTGTCGCCGCCGATCTCGCCGACGACTTCGAGGTTATCGGGTGGGATCTGCCCGGCCACGGCACCAACCGCGTCGTCGCGGCCGAACCGCTGCACATTGCCGATCTGGCGCACGCGTTGATGGAGCAACTCGACGGCGCGTACGCCGGGGCCACCTTCCACTACGCCGGGGACTCGGTGGGCGGCGCAGTCGGTCTGCAACTGCTCCTTGACCACCCCCATCGAGTCACCAGCGCCGCACTGCTGTGCACCGGCGCGACCATCGGCACCGCCGACGCCTGGCACAAACGCAAGGAACAAGTAGAAAGCTCGGGTACGTCGTCGTTGCTTGCCTCCACTCCGCAACGCTGGTTCAGTCCCGGCTTCGCTGACCGCGACCCTGACATCGCCGCCAGATTGCTCGACGAACTTGCCGGCATCTCCGACGAGGGATACGCCGCGGTCTGTGGGGCGTTGGCAAGCTTCGACGTGCGCAGCCGTCTTGCCGATATCAGCGGGCCGGTGCTGGCGATCGCCGGCGCCGACGACGCCGTGACCCCGCCGAGCGCACTCGAGACCGTCGCCACGCAGGTACGCCGCGGCCGCCTCGTCGTCCTGCCAGGCGTGGCGCACCTGGCCCCCGCCGAAGCCCCTCACCAGGTGGCACGACTGATCCGTGACCACGCCGCCAGCGCCGCCGCCGACCAGCGCACTGTCGCCGAGGTCCGCGCCGCAGGTATGGCGGTGCGCCGCAACGTCCTTGGCGACGCTCACGTCGATCGGGCCATCGCTGCCGCCACTGACTTCACCAGCGAATTTCAGCAGTTGATCACCGAATACGCGTGGGGCGGCATCTGGACGCGACCCGGCCTGGACCGCCGCACCCGATCGTTGATCACCTTGACCGCACTGGTAGCGCGGGGGCACCACGAAGAACTAATCCTGCACATCCGCGCAGCGCGCCGCAACGGACTGACCGTCGCCGAGATTAAAGAACTGCTGCTGCAGACAGCCATCTACTGCGGCGTGCCCGACGCCAACACCGCATTCCGGATCGCGCAAGAAACACTGCGGGACCTCGGGGATCTCGACACTCCTTGACGGCACATGGTGAGCGGAAACGTCAGTGCCGTGGCGCTCAGACGTCGAGCAATGGCACACCGAGGCGCTGGACCAGTTCTTCTCGGCTGATGCCGTAGGTGTCACGCACGGTCACGCCGGCAGCGGTGATGTCGAAGACCGCCAGCTCCGTGTACACCCGCGACACACAACCGAGTCCGGTCAGCGGGTAGGTACACGACGGAACCAGCTTGGGGGAGCCGTCTTTGGCGAACAGGGTCATCATCACGAAGACCTGCTTGGCGCCGATGGCCAGATCCATGGCGCCGCCGACAGCCGGGATGGCGTCGGGTGCACCGGTGTGCCAGTTGGCCAGATCGCCGGCGGCCGAAACCTGGAACGCACCGAGTACACAGACATCGAGGTGTCCGCCGCGCATCATGGCGAACGAGTCGGCGTGGTGGAAGTACGCCGCGCCGGGCAGTTCGGTGACCGGGAGCTTGCCGGCGTTGGTGAGGTCGGGATCGATCTCGTCGCCGACGGCGGCGGGTCCCATGTTCAGCATCCCGTTCTCGGTGTGCAGGACTATCCCGGCGCCGGCGGGCAGATGGTCGGCCACCGTGGTGGGCTGCCCGATCCCGAGGTTCACGAAGGAGCCGGCCGGGATGTCGGAGGCGACGAGCGCGGCCATCTTTTCTTTGGTCAGGGCACTCATGTCGCCACCACCTTGTTGACGTAGATGCTGGGGGTGACGACGGACTCGGGGTCCAGAGTCCCGGTGTCGACCACCTCGGCGACCTGCGCGATGGTGGTGGTCGCGGCAGTGGCCATCACCGGCCCGAAGTTGCGGGCAGTCTTGCGGTACACCAGGTTTCCCATCCGATCGGCGCGGTGAGCCCCGATCAGGGCCACGTCGCCGGCCAGCGGATACTCCAGAAGATAGGTGCGGCCGTCGATGACGCGTTCTTCTTTGCCCTCGGCCAACGGCGTCCCGACCGCGGTGGGGCAGTAGAACGCGCCGATACCCGCACCGGCGGCGCGTATCCGCTCCGCGAGGGTGCCCTGCGGCACCACTTCCAGTTGGATGTCGCCGGCGCGGTACAGCCCGTCGAACGCCCAGGAGTCCGACTGGCGGGGGAACGAGCAGACGACTTTGCGGACGCGTCTGGCCGCGAGCAGGGCGGCCAGGCCGGTGTCGCCGTTGCCGGCGTTGTTGGACACCACGGTGAGATTTGTTGCGCCTTGGTCGATCAGGGCGTCGATCAGCGCCACCGGCATGCCCGCCATGCCGAAACCGCCGATCAGGACGGTGCTCCCGTCACGGATTTCGGCCACGGCGTCGGCGGTGGTGTCGCAGAGGGTGACCATCAGCTCACCACTTCGAACACGGCTGCCAGACCCTGGCCGCCACCGATGCACATGGTCTCCAGCACGGTGCGGGCGCCGCGGCGCTGCGCTTCGTAGGCGGCGGTGGCCAGGATGCGGGCGCCGGTGGCGCCGATCGGGTGGCCGAGGGAGATGCCGGAACCGTTGGGATTCAACCGGTCATCGAGGGGATCGATCTTCCACTCGGCCAGCACCGCCAGCACCTGGGCGGCGAACGCCTCGTTGAGTTCGATCAGGTCGATGTCATCGAGGGTCAGGCCGGCCCGCCCCAGTGCTGCGGCGGTCGCGGCCACGGGTCCGATGCCCATGGTCCCGGGCCGGCATCCGGTGACCGCCCACGAGCGCAGGGCGAGCAGCGGGGTGAGCCCCAGCTTCCCGGCGTGCGATGCGGTGGTCACCACACACACTGCAGCACCGTCGTTCTGGCCGGAGGCGTTGCCGGCGGTGACCGTCGACTCGCCGTCCACCTTGCGGCGGATGGGTCGCAACGCGGCCAGCTTCTCCGCTGTGATGTCCGCGCGCGGGTGCTCGTCACGATCGACAACGACATCGCCGTGCCGCCCGGGCACGGTGACGGACACCAGCTCGTCGGCGAAGCGGCCCGCCTCGTGGGCGGCGACGGCTCGTTGATGGGAGCGCACCGACAACTCGTCCTGATCGGAACGCGAAATACCGTACTCGCGCCGCAGATTCTCTGCGGTCTCGATCATGCCGCCGGTGATGGGATGTGAGCTGCCGCCGGCAGTTTCGCGGGCGCGGTCCAGACGGTCGACCAGCGCGATACCGCCTTGCCGGACGCCAGTCCGCAGCCCGAGGGCGTAATGCTCGACATTGGACATCGATTCGGCCCCGCCGGCGATCACCGCGCGGGCCGCGCCCGTGGCGACCTGCCCTGCACCGTAGAGCACGGCCTGCAATCCGGAGCCGCACCGGCGGTCGACCTGCAGGCCAGGTACCGCGGTGCCCAGCCCGGCGTCCAACGCGGCGATACGGCCGATCGCCGGCGCCTCCCCGTTGGCGTAGCCGTTGCCGAGAATCACATCGTCGACGTCACCCTCACCGAGCCCCGTGCGGTCGACAAGGGCGCGCAGCGCCGCGACGGCCAGGTCGGTGGCAGTCAACGTGGCCAGGGCGCCGCCCATCCGGCCCACCGGCGTCCTGACCGGACTGCAGATCACGACATCCATCCCTCGACTGTAAGTCGCTCAGCAGATATTCTGAAATACTCAAATTGCACTGTTTGATAGGCATGGAGTCCTAATGGAGTTGAGGCATCTCCGCTATTTCCGGGCTGTCGCCGAAGAACTGCACTTCGGGCGGGCCGCGAAGCGGCTGCTCATCGCCCAGCCGCCGCTGTCCCAACAGATCCGGCAACTCGAACGTGAACTCGGAGTCGAGCTGTTGCTCCGCTCCACCCGCAGCGTGGAGCTGACGCCGGCCGGGCGGGCGTATCTGGAACGGACCATCAGGATTCTGGACGCAGTGGACGACGCGGCCGACCTGGCCCGCCGCGTTGCCGACGGGACCACGGGTCGGCTCACCATCGGGTGTGTCGGTTCGGCGACGTATTCGCTGCTGCCACAGCTTGTTCGCGCACTGGCCGAGCTGATTCCCGACGTCGACGTTCGCGTGCGCGGCGAGATGCTGGCCCCCGCGCAACTGGCTGCGTTGACGGCCGGGGACATCGACCTGGCGCTGCTGCGGCCCCCGGTGATCGATCCCGGGTTGTCCACGACCGTCATACGTCGCGACCCCCTACTAGTGGCTCTGCCGGAAGGGCACCGGCTGAACCACCGAAAAGTTCTGCAGCTCACCGATCTTCACAATGAGGAATTTGTGGCGCACGCCGGCGGCGGTCGCTCCGTCATGGGCGATTTCCTGACCACCTTGTGCGCCGACGCCGGGTTCACTGCCCGCGTGCGTCACGAGGTCGAAGAGACCTCGACTCTGGTCACCCTGGTGGCGGCCGGACTCGGGGTGGCGATCGTGCCGGCCCCAACGTACGCGCTGAATGTTGCCGGGGTGGTCTACCGCCCGCTGCGGCCACGCGGCCTGGGGATCGACCTGGCGGCCGCATGGCTCACCTCAACGCACGGCCAATTAATCCAAAGGGTCATCGAGGCGTTGCAGGCAATCACCTCCTGAGACTGGCGTGGCGGCGCCCCGGTGTTTGAAGTGCATGCCGGAACGGAGCCATTCGACCGGTGAAGCGCCGGTGATAGTCCTTTACCCCTGCTTGCCTATCCGTTGAAATTGCCCGTCCAAACACCCGAAGTGGCCAACCATACTTTTTCGCAATACTTTTGAAGTGACTAGCGTTTGTTCCGGTCACCTGGTGACGAGATATGTCCTCGCCTCTGCCTTCCGTGATCGAATGGAACGCCTGGGAAAGAATACCGACTGGGCACGTGACCTCCTGATGATCACTGTGCCCCTCGACACTCGTAACCGTGGACCAACAACACGTGATACAGATCAGTGGATTCATTCAACGGGAACACACACGGCACGACCATCAGAATGATTGCCATTGAATGACAACGCCCTAAACGACCGGAAGAACTGTACATCACACTCGCTGGGCTGAACGTTAACTACTGGCCACACTGGAGACCGGCCTGGTCGGCATCAACCGGGGGTGCCCCGTCCAATGCCGCCGCGCCCTTCGGCGGCGTCAAGCGATCCTGCATGGGCCCGCGAAGGCATCGAGGAATACCAAGAAATCCGCTTCTACAACATTGCCCGCCACTAGCCCCCCTTCAGGAGGAGCAGTCCTATGCGTATCGCCACCGTCAAAGAAATCAAGACCAAAGAAGCCCGCGTCGGCATCACCCCAGCCGGGGTGTCCCTGCTCACCCGGGAGGGTCACACCGTCGCCGTCGAACGGGACGCCGGCGTACTGGCCGGCTTTAGCAACGAGCAGTACGAACAGGCAGGCGCCAAGCTGGTCGACAAGGCCGAGGCCTGGAGCAACGCCGAACTGCTGGTCAAGGTCAAGGAACCGATCCCCGCCGAATACGGTTACCTGCGCGAGGATCTCACACTGTTCACCTACCTGCACCTGGCCGCCGACCGGCCACTCACTGAAGCGCTGCTGAAAGCCAAGACCCTCGGCATCGCCTACGAGACTGTGCAGAACCAGACCGGGCTCCCGCTGCTGACCCCGATGAGTGAGATCGCCGGCCGCCTCGCCGCCCACGCCGCCGCGGCCTACCTCACCACCGAATATGACGGCCCCGGGCGGCTACTCGGTGGATCTCCCGGTGTGGCCCCGTGCCGGGTTGTTGTGATCGGCGGAGGTGTCGTCGGCACCCAGGCCGCGCTACTGGCTCTCGGGATGCAGGCCGAGGTCACCGTCCTGGACACCTCCCCGACCCGGATCCGCGATCTTCACACCATCCTCGACGGACGCGCCCGCATCGTGGTCAGCGATCCCGAGACCCTGGCCCAGGAACTCGGCACTGCGGACGTGGTGATCGGTGCCGTTCTGGTCCCCGGCAAAGCTGCTCCCAAGGTGGTACGTCAGGAGCACCTGACGCTGCTTCCGCCGGGCGCCCTACTGATCGACGTGGCGATCGACCAAGGTGGCGCGTTTGAGACCTCACATCCGACCACGTACGCCGACCCGGTGTTCGTCGTCGACGGTGTGCGGCACTACTGCGTGGCCAACATGCCCGGCGTCGTGCCGCAGACGTCCACCCGCGCGCTGACTAATGCGACGCTGCCTTATGTGCGTCAGCTGGCCAACAAGAGCCCCAGGCAGGCCATCGCCGACGACCCGGCGCTAGCCCTCGGTGTCAACACCCGCGACGGAGCGATCGTCCACGCCGGCGTCGCCGGCGCTTTCCGGGATCTTGCACAAGCAGAATGACCAGTCGCACAGTAGGTTCCGCTGCCAGTGAGAGTCCCCCTGCGGTGGGCTCCTCCCGCGTCAAGCGCGGCATGGCAGAAACGCTCAAGGGCGGCGTCATCATGGACGGCGTCACCCCCGGAGCAGGCGCGCATCGCCGAAGCCGCCGGTGGGGTCGCGGTGATGGCCCTGGAGCGGGTGCCCGCCGACATCCGCGCCCAGGGCGGGGTGTCGCGAACGAGTGACCCCGACATGATCGAGGGCATCATCTCCGCGATGACGATTCCGGTGATGGCCAAGGCCCGGATGGGCATTTTGGCGAGGCGCAGATCCTGCAGAGCCTAGGTGTCGGCTATATCGATGTGTCCGAGGTGCTGACCCCGGCGGACTACGCCAATCACATTGACAAGTAGCGTTTTACGGTGCCGTTCGTCTGTGGTGCCACCAATCTGGGTGAGGCGCTGCGGCGGCTGACCGAGGGTGCGGCGATGATCCGGTCCAAGGGTGAGGCCGGCACCGGTGACGTCTCCAAAGCGACCACGCACATGCGAAAGATCGGCGGCGAGATCCGTCGGCTGACCTCGCTGAGCGAGGACGATCTGTACTTGGCAGCCAAGGAACTGCAGGCTCCCTATGAGATGGTGGCCGAGGTGGCTCGGGCCGGCAAGTTGCCGGTGACAATGTTCACCGCCGGTGGTATCGCGACTCCGGCGGATGCGGCGATGATGATGCAGCTCGCCGCTAAAGGCATGTTCGTCGGGTCGGGGATCTTCAAGTCCGGTATCCCCGCCGAGCGGGCAGCGGCGATCGTCAAGGCCACCACGCTCTACGACGATCCCGATGTGCTGGCCAAGGTGTCGCGCGGACTCGGCGAGGCAATGGTCGGCATCAACGTCGACGGCATCCCTGCCCCCACCTGCTCGCCGAACGCGCTTTGTAGCTAGTCACTCTCAGCTTTGGCTACTGCCGGTTACACGAAGATGGCTGGAGTTAAACCCCGATCCGGGACTGACCTGGGTGGTTTGATCCTCACGGTGCTTCCGGCGGGCGGTTTGGGTGTAGTTGCCGGTTTCGAGGCCTCCCTGAATTCTTCGGTAGCGCCTGCTCGGCGGGCGTGGTGGCGGCTGGTGGACTGTGATTGATGGATTTGCGCCACAATGCGGGCCAGTTCTGTACCTACGGCCATTGGCGTGGGAGATGCAGGATAGGTCGGCGTCGCGGTGCGCCGGTCGGGCGAGGGGCGTGACGATGCGCCGCCGCAGCGTCGATCCGAATGCCACGGCGTTGGCAGCACTGGCGAGCACACCAGCGGCACGCAATAGGTCATGGGGGTCGCCGGCCGGTCGCTTTAGATCGAGAAGCAACACCTTTTACCGGCGATAGAATCTTCGCCGACGACATACGTGAGGACCTGGATCTGCCGTTCCTCGAATTGCCCCACACCACCAATGATCTCGCCGCGGGCTACCAGCTCAGTGACATTGTGCGCGGATACCGAACACTCACCCGTAGAGGCCACGGCCCGGTGGCCGCAGCACCGGATCCGACGCTAAGCCTGCTGGCGCTCGTCCCACTATCCCACTTACTCAGGTGGTCGATCGCCGATCTCAAACGGGCCTTCCTGAGCCCCACCGGCACCCCACTTCTTTGCAAGGGCCACTACGGAACGCCGTAACTTAATACCGCTGTGATGCACGGTGCATCACAGCAACACCACCATAGACTGCCGTGGTTTCTAAAAGCCCCCATTGCCAGCATGTTTCGGCGGCACGTCGTCGCGCCAGTGAGCGCGGCTTACATCAAATGGTCAGTAGTCAGGCCTCATCATTTCCTGGGTATCCTGGAAATATGGCTGATAGCACTCCGGTTGCGCTCGTGACTGGCGCCACGAACGGTATCGGAAAGGCGACCTGCCGCGTGCTGAAGATGCGTGGGTACGACGTGTTATTTACGGGACGCAATGCGGCACGTGGCGCAGAGCTAGAATCCGAATTGCGGAGATTGGGTGGAGCCGCGACGTTCCTTCAGACCACCCTTTCTAATGAGTCCAGCTGCCAAGCTTTGGTTGATTCGTCTTATGCGTGCTCAGATCGGATCGACCTGCTTGTTAACAACGCCGGTTTCGGCATCGGCGGCGGCACCTCGACAATGTCTGAAGAGATTTTTGATTACTCATTCGCTCTAAATGTGAAGGTGCCTTTCTTCCTCGTTTCTAAATTATCCCCAAGATGGCGGAACGCGGTCAAGGCTGCATAGTAAACGTAAGTAGCATGGCGGGCTCGCGAGGCGTAGCTGGATCCGCTATCTATTCGGCAACTAAGGCGGCGCTTAATACCCTCACGAGATGCTGGGCCGCAGAGCTCGGACCCCAGGGAATTCGCGTCAATGCAGTAGCCCCTGGCCTCACCCTGACAGAAGGAACTAAAGCGATGTACGACGCAAGTACTTTGTCTAGGCTTGCCGGGGAGGCGCTGGCCAGGCGAAATGCGACTGCTGACGAAATAGCCCGCGTGATCGCTTTCGTGTCGAGTTCGGAAGCGAACTTGATCCACGGAGCCGTCATCGCAGCCGACGGAGGGCGCTCAGCCGTCTAGCCACAAAGACAGCGCGCCGCCACACTGCGCTAACTGCGATTTAGGTACGCGAACAAATTGGCCAAATATTTGATAGGGGCTATGGTGAACATCTTCAAATTCCTTGAAACGAGAGTATCCGAAGACGAGCGTAATGCCCGGGCGAGGATGGTAAACGATCCCTTCGAGAGTCGAGCTTTACGCGAGGCTGCATTCAAACGGTACATATTGCAGGAACTCCACGCTCAAAGTTGGCAGACAAGCGCTAAAAGAGATGGTGCGCCCTCCAGGGCAGCACTAGAGCTTGCGAAAGTTTATATCGAGCATCCAGATTTCGATGCGAAGTGGCTACCCTCTCCAAACATCACTTGATAACGTCTTCGAGTGCTTGATTAATAGCATGCTCACTTTGTCTTTGGCGGCGCAGTACGGAATATGCAATGAGCTCGTCGCCAACGGGGTCGGCCACAAAGAGTCGATTGCAATGCATGTGAAAAAGGCTGGTTAGGACTCTGCTGAACACGTAGCGGTCTGCACATGCGTTTCCTAGCTGTTCGAGTTCACGGCGGATGTTCCGGTCGCAGTCGCGGAGGCGACTTCGGTTGATACCTTCGTTCAATCATTCCCCGATGGATACGACACCCTTGTGGGTCACGATACGTGCATCTTGACTGCAGCTCAACAGCAGCTGATATCGATTGCTCGGACGTTGCTATCACGGCCAAAAGTGCTCATTTTGGATGAGGCCATGGCAGCCCTCGATCAACGCTCGGAACGTGCGCTGTCAAGCGCGATCACTGAATTGCGTAAGGGGCGTACGACATTCGAGATCGCCCATCGCCTCACACGAGTCCGAGACGCGGACGCGATTATCGTTCTGCGAGCGGGCCGGATCGTCGAATCCGGGACACACGAGGAGTTGATTTCCATCGAGGGTGAGTACTGGAGTCTGTGTCATGCGTGGGACGCGACCTAACCCCAGACCGGAGCACCACGCATGACCGAGGATCAGATCCGCGACCGACACGCTGTGTGCCCGGTTGCACGATCAGTTGCCGAATCGGTTACCGCTGAACACTATTGATCCTGCGCTCTTGAAACATCTCCTTGAGATCCACGTGTTGGTGAGTGAGATGCCATCGCGGCACGTCGGCCTCGATGGCGAGCTGTGAGACGTTGAGGCGTCCGCTGGAGCGCAACGGTTTGCCTTCGAGGAGTCGATCCATGGCAGCAAGGATCTTGGTGCGTACGGGGTCGGTTTCAGCAGTGTTCATCGTGGTCCTTGATGAGAGCGTCGATGCGTTCGAGTTCCTGGAGTTCACGTTGGTGTCGGATGGGTGGGGCGGCAGTATCTTTCACGGTGTCGGCAAGCCGAGTGCGGTAGCGGCGGACCGCGATTATGTCGCGGTCAGTGCGTGCGAGGTTGCGGCAGTTGGGCTGGCAGTCGTCAATGTCGGGTGTGACCATCGGGTCGTCGCGATGTCCTTGCAGTTGGCAGGCCGCCTTTGTTGCGTCGAAGACGCAGGTCATTGCCTCGCCGTGGTGAATCTGCAGGCTTGGGTTGGCCAGCAGGTCTCTGGCTTGGCGTGTGGTGGTCACGACGTGTCCGGCGAATCGATCGTTGCCGGCGCGGATGCGGTTTCGGTAGGTCTGCGCTGCGGGTCCGGAGACGTGTTCTCCGGTGTGAAGCGCGTGTTCGTCGTCGGCGAACTGCTCCAAACGACTGAGGAACTCTTCGAAGGCGAGTTCGTCGGGAAAACCAGAGTCGTAGGCGCCGGCGTAGCCCTGGATCATTCGGGTGTGTACGTGGCCGTATTGGATGGACCCGGCGACCAGGCCGCGTGGTCGGCGTCGGATGAACCACGCGAGTGTGCGGCGGAACCGCGTGATCGTCAGTGCACCATGGGAATCGGATGGGATGAGTTCGACGTGATGATGCGCACACAGCTGGTTGACGTAGGTGATGAACCGGTGGATGTCGTCGGTGACCACTTGGCTGCTGCGTGCGGCTCCTCCCGCACGGCGGGTGACGTAGGTGCGCGTGGGGTCCGTGCGATGGGTGAATAGCAGCTGCTCGTTGTGCAGCCGTTCCAGCACAGCCACGGCCTGAGCGACCGGCGCAACGACTACCCAGGGGTCGCGCCGCTGCAAACCTTCGGGTTCTTTGGCACCGTCCTGGTTGACGGCATTCTTGAAATAACCGCCAGACATCAGGTACAAGTCAGTGGCCTCATCCCGCGTGATGCAGCCGCGCTGCAGATTCAGGACCTCTGCCGGCCGCGCACCGGAGAGGTACGCGACCAGGATAAGGCAAGCGGTGTGCAGGTGACGCACGAGTTGCCACGTGCGTCGATAGGCGACGGGTCCTGGGTGCCAGGGCCGCGTACCGATGGTGGCGGTGATCGGGGTGGACAGGTATGCGTCGTCGTCGATGGGCAGCCCGGATCGGAGCAGCACCGCCTGGGCTTGCGTGTAGGAGGCTTTGGCTAGAAGGGGAATGCCGATTATGCGGCCGACATGGGCGAAGTCGATGACACGCTCACCTGTCTTCGTGACACGGCCAGGCATCAGAGCATCGCTGTCGCGAAGCGATTGCGCATAATCGGCCACTATTTGGATGGGACCTCCGGCGGGCAGCCGTGGCTCCTGCCTTGTCCGTCCGCGGGTCGCTTTGACCCCGCGGGCGTGCAGGGAGAGGAGTTGGGTCTGCTGCACGAGTAGGTGACATCTGAGTTGGCTTGCCCGGGGCGGGTGAGCTGGAAGGATGTCAGTGTGCCCAGGCCCTACCCCCGTGAGTTCCGCGACGATGTCGTCCGTGTGGCCCGCAACCGCGACGACGGCGTGACGATCGAGCAGATCGCCACTGATTTCGGTGTGCACCCGATGACGCTGCACAAGTGGATGCGCCAAGCCGATATCGACGAGGGCGCCAAGCCCGGCAAGAGCACCAGCGATTCGGCTGAGCTGCGGGAGCTGCGTCGCCGGAATCGGCTGTTGGAGCAGGAGAACGAGGTCCTGCGCCGCGCGGCGGCCTATCTGTCGCAGGCCAATCTGCCGGGAAAAGGATCTACCCGCTCGTAAGTGAGCTCGCCGCCGACGGGATCCCCGTCGCGGTGACGTGCCGGGTACTCAAGCTCGCCCGCCAGCCGTATTACCGCTGGCGGGCCACTCCGATCGCCGACGCCGAGATGATCGAGGCTTACCGCGCCAACGCCCTGTTCGACGCCCACAAGGACGACCCGGAGTTCGGGTACCGCTACCTGGTCGAAGAGGCTCGCGATGTCGGCGAGCCGATGGCTGAGCGCACTGCCTGGCGGATCTGCTCGCAGAATCGATTGTGGAGCGTGTTCGGTAAGAAACGCGGCAAGAACGGCAAGGTCGGTCCGCCCGTGCACGATGATCTTGTCGAGCGTGACTTCACCGCTGGCGGTCCAAATCAGTTGTGGCTCAGCGATATCACCGAGCACCGCACCGGTGAAGGCAAGCTCTATCTGTGTGCGATAAAGGACGTGTACTCCAACCGCATCGTCGGGTACTCGATCGACTCCCGAATGAAGTCCCGGTTAGCGACCACAGCCTTGAGCAACGCGGTGGCACGCCGCGGTGAAGTGGCCGGGTGCATTGTCCATAGCGATCGCGGATCTCAGTTCAGGTCAAGGAGATTCGTGCATGCTCTGGGCCGCTTCGAGATGGTCGGATCGATGGGCCGTGTCGGCGCAGCCGGCGACAACGCGGCCATGGAGAGCTTCTTTAGCCTGCTGCAGAAGAACGTGCTCGATCGTCGCCGCTGGGACACCCGCGAGGAGCTGCGGATCGCGATCGTCACCTGGATCGAACGGACCTACCATCGGCGCCGACGCCAGGCCGGCCTCGGCCGGTTGACCCCGATCGAATTCGAAGCAATCATGACCATACCGGCCAGTCAGGCCGCGTGACCGAAACTGTCACCTGATCGTGCAGCAGACCCGTTCGTGCTGGGCGGTGATGATGTCGTCGGCGAATTCTTCGACGAAGCGCAGCGCCCACAGCAGCAGCGGTTGCATGGTGTGCTCGTCGATGCGTGGGGTGCGGTTTTCCGCGCTTGGGCGGACTTTGCCGAGCAGCACTCCGGTGCAGTCGCCGTCCCAGGGCGGTGTCTCAGGTAGCCGCATCGCCTCCGGTAGCACCATGCGGTACCCCCACAGGCGCCGAACCTCGCCGATACAGCTATAGACCTGCGTGAGCGGGTCGCCACTTCCGGTGAGGAATGCCAGGTAGCCATCGAGTAAGTCGGGTGACACCGCGCTCAGCGAGGTGACGCGGTGGGCATGCAGCCACTGAAAGAATTTCCTCAGCGGAAACCACAGCATCCTGATCCCCTGCAGTGAGAGTCGGGCGGGCCTCATTCGCCGCAGCTGCGCGGGGGGTTCGGCGTTGATCAGGACCCACAGGTACCGTTTCGCGGTGTCTCGCCACGGTGATGGCAGCGAGGTGAAGTTGACGGTGATGCTCTTCGCGTTCTCCTCGAAGATGCCCTGATCCAACCGCCACACATCGTCGCCATAACGCGACAGCGCAGCCGTGCCGTTGTCGGGTCGCAACTGCCGGCGCAAGAGCACCGGAGTAGAGCTGCGGGGTCGCAGAAGCTGCCTGCCCCGTATGACTTCGGGATCGGGGGCGGTCATCGCAGGTCTAACTCGCGGTTGAGGAATCGTGCTACCAGGTCGTGGTGCTCCGGAGTGGTCGCGGCGCGCGCCGCGTCGAGTTCCGTGTCGTCGTGGCGTGCGAGCAGATCGGCCAGTTGGGCGTGTGGGAGAGCGAATCGTGTCGTCCATGTCAACGGGGTCATCGCGTTGCGGCGTTCGGCTAGGCGCTCGAAAACCAGTATCTGGGTGGGTAGGTGTCGTGGCAGTGCCCGCGCGCACGGGCAGCTCAGGCAGAGCATGAACGATGCCCGGCACGGTTGGCCCGGCTCGCTGTGTGGGCCGTGGTCGTTGTCGATGCACGCGTTCATTACGGTGTCCAATTTTCCCTGCAGCATCCGCCGAACTGTGCTGTGCGACAACGCTAATCGTGAGGCCAATGCAACCGGATCCCGTTGTGATTGCGCGATATCGGACGCCGATAAGCTCTCGATGAGCGGCAGTGCCCGCGCGGTAGCAACCTGTTCGTCCAGCGCCGCGGCGACGACGCGTTGATAGTCCGCCAGATTGCCGCGGTTGCGTCCTAAATAGTCGTTGACGAGGGTGTGTTCGGTGTGGGCCACCGGTTTCTGGTGCAGTTCCAGGTACGTCATCCGCAGTCGGACCAACGACACATCAAGAAGCCCGGTTGCGGTGTCCGGGGCCGAGTCCTGGCGCAGACCGTGGTGTAACGACCAGGGGTGAACCCATCCACCGGCGGCGCCTTGGGCGCGGATTCCGCGCCCCTCGGGGCCATTGGCGCAGTAAGCTAGCATCAACCGGCTGCTCCCCGTGACCCGTCGACTGGAGGCGGTCAATTCGTGCAGCAGCATGTACACACCGAACGCTGTGTGTAGCTCGTCGCGCGAGGAGAGGGCTGCGGACTCGTCGGGGACACTGATCCAGTCGGTGATAGCGGTGAATGCGATGTCCATGTGCGCGCGTCCCTGGCGCCGCGGTTTGCGGGCCTCGATGATAGCGGTTTGCACGCCGCTGCCCGCGGCGTCGGCGCGGTGATGGGCGGCCGTGCATTTCATGATCGTGTAGGGGTTCTGGCCAGTCAGGAATGGCTAGCAGGATGGCGCCGGCACTGATTTCCATGGGCGCCAGATGCGCCCACCGGATGATGTCCTTGGTTGCTCCGAAGTTGCCCTCTTTGACCCAGCGTGCTGGCAGGTCGGCCTTACTCGGGTACTCACCGCCGCGGCGTGGCACGTCGGCGTGCCGTTCCGCATAGTCGAGCAGTTCAAGTCGCCGAGTGAGATCATCCTGCACTGCACCAGATCGATACTGCTGCAGCAGCACTCGATTGTCTCGAATGCGTCGGCTGGCGCGGCAGAGATCGTCGCGAGCGGCCGTGGCGATCCGCAGAAACTCAGCCCGACTGTAACTTTGGTGACCTCTGCCCGTAGTGAAGGCAGGTGGGTGAGCTTCGGCCAGTTTGGCCACCATCAGCGGATCCCACGAATCAAGCTGCCGAAGAATCGACTTCACCGCCTGCACATCCTTGCGAAGAGTGCCCCGGTGGCCACCCACACGCAGATGCGTCGCGAAACCGTCGATATGACGCGGGAGCAGCCCGGATTTGCTCGCCGGTGGGCGCGACAAACTGGCTAGGTAAGTCGAGAAGCGCAGCATCGATCGAAACGCGTCCCCGATCGCCTCCATAGACCGCAGAGTCGATCCCGGAGCGGTGCGTTTGGCGAACGCCTCGGCGAACAGCCGTTGTAGGGCCGGACTTACCGTCAGACGCGAACACGCGAAATCCTTCGATGCACCGTCCCCGTCGCCGAAGCAGCGCACGGTCGTCCCGTCTGCAAGAACGCCCCGCCGAGTAGGTAAACCGGAATCGGGGAGGTGGGCGAAACGACCGCGACGACTCATGTCGGAGCCGCCGGATCGCCGAGGACCGCGGGATGGCTGGCAAATAAGTCTGCCATCATCTCCGCTACCGGCAAGCCGTGGGCCTGGGTCTGGAGCACCTCCACGTCGAGTGCGCGGAAGGGCTCTAAGTACACGTCCTTGGTGGTTTCCACTCGGCGATGACCCATCATCGTCTGCACGAGGTGCCAGGTGTCCCCGAACTGGATGCGGAAGTCTCGCTGCTCGTCCTGCGAAAGATGTTCCAATCTAGACGAATAGACAAGCTTGCCGACGGAGAACCAACGCAGCGCGAAGGAGTGTCGCAGCATGTGCGGGGTACAAGAAAAGTTATGCATCCCCAGCGCTGCGATCCGCGCGTTGGCCTCGGCGAAAGTGTGGTGCCACCCATGCGGGTCACGCGGCAGGCCATCTTCGTTCAGCCACAGCCACAACGGCTCCAGGCCAGCATCCGTACGACGAAATAATCTGCGCCGCAATGCTGTTTCCACCGTATTCCAGGTGCGGTCGACGAACCTGCCGGCGTCGTCAGGTAGCCGCACCACCCCTCGCCGCTGGGAACTGCCTACGATGATCGCCTCGGCCAGCTGCTCATAACGACCGAGGGCTTGTGCTCCGCGTACGGCTCGGGCGCGAGGCCCCTCGGCGTAGGCATCGATGCCGGTCAGGACGTGCTGAGGTATCCAATATGGGCGCCCGTAACCGCCTTTCGCACATGCATCGGCAAGCTGGTTCTTGTAGAAGAATCGGCCCATGCCCGCCGTGGGTAGTTCGTCTGTAGCGATGGAGGCCCACTCCGACAGGCGCAGACCTGTGCCATAAAGCCCGTCGACGAACGCAACATTGCGCTGCTCATTGCGGGTGTGACGCGACCCGTTCCGGCGGCCGTAAGAGTCGCGGCCACGCAGACCGACATCGCGCCATCGTTCCACGGCAGCGGGATCAAGCCACCGCACCCTTGCTGAGCGTTTCGCCGGTGGCGCAGCCACATTGACAAAGATGTCGATCACGTCGGAGAAGCGCTCCGCAGCCCACGCATACAGCTTCCTGCAAGCAGCAACATCCTTTGAAAATGCAGCGGCACCAACAGGACTCAAATTCCTCGGATCGGTTCGCCTCCAAAACTCAAACTCCTCCGCATCATCTACCGTCGCTGCGGACCAGACCTGCCCGCGTGCCTCAAGGAAGTTCAGCCACACGCACAGCGACTGCGCATAATCCCGATTAGTCGTCCTCGCCAGCGCCCGCATCCGCGCGGATATCAAGAACGCGTTGACACGCACATCGACGAAGCCGTCGCTGCGCATAATGAAGCGCTGGCCATGGACGCTCCGCCAGCGCGCCAAAACTTCATCGAAATCGGAGATCGAACCTGTAAGCCGTGTCGGCCACTCCCGGGCGAGCAGGTCCACGTCGTACCGGACAACGGACCACTTCTGCATCTCGCCCCTCGTGTCGGAGTGCGAGACAAGCATAGCAACAACAGTCTGGTGGCTATAGAACGAACAAGCCGATGAGGTAGCGCTCCAGGACCTCGATGTCGGCGACGAACAGCAGTGGCTGCTCTGTGTCGCCGTCGTCGGTCTGCGTCAGTTCGAGACGGTCGGATCCGCGGCGGCGGATGTAATACCCCGTTGGGGTCCCAGTCTCGGAGCGCAACTGGATGTCGCCGTCGTCGGCGATCAGGGTCACGTAGTGCGCGGTGCGTGCCCAACCTGTGACGTCGGCGCTCAGTGTGGGCGGTTTCGACATTGACGGCTAGCGGGCGCCTCGGCGGTGCGGGTGATTGTGTCCGCGAGCTGGCCGGCGGCGGCGTCGCGCTGGATCTGGTCGGGGGTGCGGTCGTCGAGGGTGGGTCGGCGTCGCGGCTCGGTGAAGAGGACCAAGCCCAGCGCGGCATGATGGGGCAGGGTGCGATCGACGCGGAGCGTCATGAGGTGATCATCGCTTTCTTCGGTGTGGTGTCAAGCTGGCGTCTGGGTCGTCCGCCGGCCTTGTTGCGAGTCTCTTCCCACCGCTTCTGGAATGCCTTGACCGACGCGCGGGGCTGCAGGGCTTGGTCGAGGAACTCCTCGGTGGGCAGGATCTTGAATCGGCTGGGCTTGAGAAGCCCGGTGGCCGCGGCCGCGGTGCGCAGTGCGGTGTCGGCGGCGTCTTCGAGCGTGGTTGCCTCGACCTCGAGTTGGACCCGCAGCCGTCCGGCGGCGTAGGCGATGTCAGCGCCGCCGAGGGCCTTCGCCAGCGCCGCGGTGTCCTCGTCGGTGAGGCCGTCTGCGGTGTAGGTGAGTTCGGTTGTCCAGGTCATGGGGTCGCTTTCTGCCGGCTGTGACGTCGAGGGCGCGGGTGGGGGTTGCGGGTCGGAACTGTTGACATCCGCAACGGTACCGCTAGGCGGTGTAGACCTGGCGATCTCCGGGCCGGTGATCGGAGATCTCGTGGTAGGCGATCTTTTGGGGCCAGGTGGCGCCGGCCTGCACTTGCACTGAGACGGACTTCGGGTTCACCCACACCACCTGATACCAGGGCTACGCGCGGCTGCAATGGATCGTGAAGACCACGCCAGCAACGACATTCACCGCGCCGCCGGGGATGGGACCGGGTACTACCCGCGGCGCGCCGGTCGTACGCCAAAGGGGTGCGCGCCAAACTTGCCGACTACCGCGCCAAGGGCCTGATATGACCCGCCCCACAAGCCCTGATCGCACTCACACGCCGCGGTGTCCACATCAGCTGTTAGGGTCCGGGCATTTGGTCCCGATGAGCTCACCGGTTGCTCTGCGCGGCAATGCTATTCGGGCTGACCGGTGCCGACGTCGCCCCACCTCCACGATGAAGGGAAGTAACCAATCATGACCGTGCTCGACGCCGCGCCCACCCGCAACGGCGCCGATCTGACCACAACGGCGCAGACCCCGACCATCACCGTGGAGCACCCCCAGCCGGCGCACCCGGATCCGCGGGCCGGCGACGACCGCCCAGCGCCGAGGGCGGATCTGGCGACGAGCCCCGATGCATCCCGCAATGACGATGCGCGCCGGCACGCGCTGTGGTTCTTCGGGATGTGGCTGCTGTTCGCGACCGTGGTGTCCATCGGAGGCAACGTCATTCACGCGTGGATGACCGCCCCGGAGAGTCACCTGAAGTTACTGGCCGCTGTCGCGGCCGCGGTGCCACCGGCGGTGTTGCTTGGCTCGTCGCATTCGGTTGCCCTACTTATCAAGACCCGCCGCCGCGGGTACCGACGCGTCGACGCGTTCGTCCTGGGCGGTGCGCTGCTGCTGACCGTCGGAGTGGCGGTGTGCGCGTTTGCGATGAGCTTCTTCGCGCTGCGCGATCTGATGGTGATGCTGGGAATGAGCGCAGACACCGCATGGCTGTGGCCGATCGCGGTCGATCTGTCGCTCATCTGCTCGACGCTGGCCTTGCTGTCGCTGACCTCTACGCAGACCGACCCGCACCCGGTGCGCCGATTCGGACCGTCGCTGCCTGTGGTCGCCGGCGGTGCCCACGCGGTTGGCCGGTCGCCTGCGGCCATCAACACCGGTCCGTCGGCGCCGGCGGAGCGGCGCGTGTGGTGGGAATCGATCGCCGGCATCGTGCGCGAGCAGATGCCCAATGTGCGCAAGGTCGCCGACATGACCAACGGGCAGCTCGGCGAGATACTGGAACGCATGTACGACGGCGGTGAGTCCGGCCGAGACATCGTGAACTCCACACCGCTGCACAACCGCGAGGTCAGTCCAATCCGCAAGATCGTCGACGGCGTGCTCGAACGCACCGCGCCACCAGTCGGATAGCTGCCTTCTTCCCGCTTTCTCTCTTCACATCGAGGGAACCGCCGGCCAGGCCCGAAGTAGGTAGGCGCGTGGCGCGGAACTGAGTTGACGCACCGTAGCCGCGCTGGACGCCTTAATGCGTAATTACTCCTGCAGCGGCGGCTTCTGATCGGCCTGCCGCGACCCTGCACCTTCGAGCCATGGCGATTGCGATCCATCGACCGTGTCAAGAACAGCTGCTACTGTCCGGGCATCTGAACTTGATACACGTCAGTTGCTCTGCGCAACAGTGTTATTCGCGCCCTGCAACGCCGCGTCTACTAGTGGTCAGATGAAGGGACGGAAACGGTCATGCCTGCTGGATGATGCGCGCACGTGCGCGAACTCGGTACCAACACATTGCGAGTCGACGGACCGCTGCGCCTCGCAGATTTCATGAGCGATTGCACATCACCCATCAAATCATCTGCGCATCAATCGATTTGATTCATAGCTTGCGCGATTCTCGCCATCGGGCGGTTCGCTGATTTCTCACTTCGCCAAACTCTCACTGTGGAGGTCTCTGTGGAGCTTTCTGCCCGCCCCTACTTCAAACGCGGTATCGCTGCAACAGTCGCCAGCGCCATCGCTTTCAGTCCGATAGTCATCACCGATGCACCTCGACTCACCGCCGCAGCGATTCCCCAGGTCACAGTTTCTCAAGTACACCTGACGGCTGCTATTTCTCCGGCCGATATCGCCGTGCTCGTGGATAACCTCAACGACGCGATGGCCGCCGCTGGCAGCACTGTCACCTCGTTGATGGACTCTGCCGGCCACACGCTGTCCGGTGCGCTGAACGCGGCCGCCGGTCTCAACGAGACCATTTGGGATGGGCTGATCGGCGCCGCCGGAAGAAACCCAACGCTGGTATCAGTGCTCGTGGCTCTCAAGGCAGCCTCCGCCGGGGGACTCACTGAACTAGGCGGGTCATTACGGGACGTCGGGCACCGCATCAGTCTGACGTCCGGACAGGTCAGCGAACTACTGACCTCGGCGGTCACCGGAACACTAGGCACCGCACTGCATGCTGTGACCAATCTTGTCAACGATCCACTGTCGGCATCGAGCTATATCAACCTGCTCGGCTCACCCTTCGGTATTGCCGGTCTGGCCATCCAACGCGGCGTTACAGCGGTGGAAACACTGGCCAGCAACGGATTGCAGCTTGGCGGTTCACTGGTCCATGGTGTCAGCGCCCAGATCGCTAATGCCCTAGCAGCGGTCAACGATCTCCTTGGAGCAGGCAAAACCCTTACCGACATCGCGCTAGTCGACGGGGCACTGACCGCCCTCCAGGGCGTCGTGTCTGCACCCGTAACCGCAGTGTTGGCAGGGGTTAACGGGATCACTGATGCTGTCGTCAGAGCGGGAGTAGGTGCCTTGGACCGTGTGGCGAACGGTGTGAACGCCATCGTCGGCACTTGGCTGGGCGACGGCACGACACCAGGCGCTGTGCAAGCTGCGTTGACCCGTATCGGCGCAGCTCCGCTGAGCCCAGCCAGCTACACCAACGCCGTTGCGATCCTCGTCGGTGCTGCCGCGAGGACTGTGGGATCGGTGGTCGACACCGCCAGCTCGTTCGCGTCCATGCCGTTCCGTGTCGGCGCCGACCTGACCGGAACCGGAGCAGCTGTGGTGAACAAGCTCGTCAATGGACTCGCCACAGCAGCCAGCGGGGTGCTCCAAGCCGCGGGCCTTTCGTCCATCGTCGCCGGCCTGCCCCACAACCTCGCGACAATCGTCACCACCGCCGTCAACGTCGCCGCGCTGGCCGCCAAGACGACCCTGAACACGATCGCCGGCGCCATCGACCTCGGGCAAGCGATCGGCGGAATCGTCACATCCCTGGCAGCGCCGGCCGCCTCGGCTGCCACAGCCACCCTCGGGGTAGAGCGGAAGTCGGCCATGGGCCCCGCCACCGTGCAGCTTGACCACGACGAGACCGCTCTGCCCGAGGTGGCAGCCGAACCCGACATCGACGTCCAGGATGCCGCGGTCACCCCAGCTGTGGACCCGGCCGCCGCGACCGAAGAATCCGAATCTTCGGCCGGCGACACCGCCATCGATCATTCCGAGACATCGGAGACCCCCGCCGCGACGGTCACCGACGCCGAGACGGTGCCTGACCAGGTGACCGAGGAGCCCAAGCAGGATTCGACGGGGGCGGAGGCACCCACAGATGCCTCCGCAACGGACCCCGAGTCCGACCAGAAGCCAGACACGACGGGTGGCGAATCCGTCACCGGCAGTGCGGCTTCCGAGCAGAAGTCGCCCGGAGCCGTCCGACAATCCGAGGAGCCGCAGACCGGCACCTCGAGTTCTCCCGACACCTACGGCCGCCATGCCGCAGCCGCTGATCGCAATGCGTCGGCGACGTCCTCGTCTGACAGCACGTCCTCGACCGAGGGGGGCCGGCACCGCCGTGGCGAGGACTCTGCCAGGGACGGGCATCGGGGCAGCGGCTCGGAGTCGGGCAGCAACAGCAGCGAGAAGCCCTCAGCTGCGGCCGCGTAAACCGGCCAGAGCGTGTGGGGTCAGATCGGTTCCTGGCCCCACACGCTCAGGTCTCGCTATCGGGTTCGTCCTTGGTCGGCTGCGCGGGGAGGATCGGGCTCATCTTAAGTCCGGGTCCGGTGTCCTGCGTGGAGATCACCGAGCCGTCGGGTTGGCGCCACGCGCGACCCATTGAGCCGTCGGGGTTTGGCCAGTATGCCGCGCGGTCGCGGGGGCCGGCATCGGCGAACGGGTCCGACCCTGGCGCCGGCGGTTCGGGAAGCAGGGTCGTGCGGGGGCCGCCGGCGCTGGGCGGGAGTTCGGAGACAAAGCCGTTGTCGACCTGACGGTTCTTCCACACGCCGTCCTCGACGTACATGTACTCGGTGGTGTCTTTTGAGCAGACGGAGGTGTCTCCGCCGGCCGTGCCGATCCAGCACACATTCTTGGGGAAGTAGTCGACAGGCTCATCATCATCGTCGACGAGCGTGGGTGGTGTCGCGCTCTGTGAGAAGTCGAGTGCCTGAAAATGTTCGGCGCCCTGGTGGTCGCCGTCATGGTAGGCCGCAGCGTGCTCAAGGAATCGTTCGGAGTACTGCTCGAAGTCGGCGGCCTTGGATTGCAGCGCCGCCTGCCGGCGGGCCAAGCCGGTGACCACACCCACCGCGACCGGGTAGCCGATGAGTCCGTGGCTGGCGATGATTCGGTGCACCTCGTCGACGGCCTGGGCGCCGACGAGGCCGCGGCGGTTTGCAGTCCGGAGTACTCGCCGGCCATCCGAGTCAGGTCGGTCGGCTCGACGTTCAACTGTCCCCACGCCACGGTCGCTACCCTGCGCTGATCGCGTGAACGGCCACCGGGCCGGCGGCGCGGCCGCGTGCTTGCGGGTCGATACGAACCGTCATGGTGCACCTGCCTTCCGGACGCGCAGGTTCTGATCGGTACATCCGCGCACCCATCGCAGACGATAACGCCGAATGAAGACACCACGCCCAACCGCGAAAGACGAGGGAACCTAGGCCCAACCCCCACCCGACACCGGGGTGGGGGTTGGGTTGTTAATCCGTTGTGCCCGTGATGGTTCGGTTGTCGGTGGCGTCGGGTATGTTGGTTGGTGAAGGGCAGGCCGCAAGGGCGGGCCCGCAGACCCGATGAGGGGTTTCGATCATGGCGAACGCTCCGGTGTTCTATCTGGGGACGCATATGGACGGGTGGTTGGCGCACGTCGGTGTGCCGTTGTTTGTGTCTCATCGTCGACTGTCGCGGCGAAAGACGCTGCCGAAGGCACGCTCGGGGTGGGCGCTGGATTCCGGCGGGTTCTCCGAGTTGTCTCTGTATGGCGGCTGGCGCACCACCGCCGAGGCGTATGTGTTAGCGGTGAAGCGGTATGACCGTGAGATCGGACAGCTCGAATGGGCTGCTGGGATGGACTGGATGTGCGAGAGCGACATGCTCGCGCGCACGGGCCTTTCCGTCGAGGAGCACCAGCGGCGGACAGTAGCGAACTTCGTTGCGCTGGAGCGGTTGTGGTTTGAGGACGATGACGATGATCTACATCCGGAGTCGCCTTTCATGCCGACTTTGCAGGGCCAGTCCGTTGAGGACTACCTGCGGTGCTGGGACATGTTCGGTGACGCCGGGGTTGACCTGAGCAATTACCCGTCGGTGGGTGTCGGCTCGGTATGCCGACGGCAGCACACCGGTGAGATCCGTGAGGTGCTCGAAGCGCTGCGCGACCGCGACCCTGAGGTGCCGCTGCACGGTTACGGGGTTAAGACCCTCGGGCTGCCGATCTACGGTGACCTGCTGGCCAGCTCGGACTCGCTGGGGTGGTCGATGAACGCGCGTAGGAATCCGCGGCTGCCGGGCTGTACTCACGCCAAGTGCTCGAACTGCCTGAAGTGGGCGCTGCGGTGGCGCCGCGGCCTGGTGGCCGGCGGATGCGCTGACCACGGTGAGCCCTGTGAAGGCACCGTTGGAGCGTGCCATCAGCGCGACTTGTGGGAGCTGCGTCAGCTGGCAGGGCGCGGACGGCGGCGGCATGAGCAGGGATGGTGTGGGCGGTATGAGCGGATCAGAAAGCGCGACGCGTGGCCTTGTGTCGGCCGGCGAGCTGTCGGGGCCGCGGTGCATCCTGCCGGGCTGTGGGAACGGGGCCGAGGAGCAGGGGATGCCGTGCGGGGAGTGCGCCGATGCGTTCGGCAGCCATCTACGGCAGACCGAGGGCCCGGCGATGACGGTCGAGGCGCAGGCCAAACGGGACAACGAGACTCAGGCCGCGTACGTCGTGTTGTTGGCTGGTGGTGATCCCGCGCGCGTGGCCGCGCCCAGCTGGACGGAATCCGCCGGGGCCCGGACGCCGGTGAAGGATCCGGCGCGCAAGGCCAATCAGAGGTGCTGGTTGTGTGAGGAGCGGCGCACCTGCACCAGGCAGGTCCACGGCTGGGAGTGCGACGTCTGCCGACAGGTCCGTTGATCAGCGGACCTGTCCACCACCACCCGCCCGACACAGGTGTGGGGTGGTGGTCCGTTATGGCGTTGTGTGAGTGCGGATCTGATGATGCGTTCTTGTCGGTGGCCACCGGTAAAGTCGTCGGTGTTGGGCAGGCCAGTCGGGTCGGCCCGCGATTCCCGCGAAAGGGGAGTGGCATGACTGCTGTTCTGGAGACTCCGATCGCCGCCGTCGAGGAGAGCTCGATCGAGGGTGTGGTGGCGCCGGTGGTGAACATGTTGAAGGCGAAGGCGCTGCACACCGCCGTGTCCGACGCGCTGCTGTTTGCGGCCCCGACGTCGGCGAAACTGCCGGTTCTGGAGGCGGTGCGGCTGGAGTTCGGCGCCGGTCAGTTGGTCGCGGTGGCGACGGATCGCTTCGTGCTGGGTGCCTCGCGAGTCGAGTACTCGGGGGAGGCGTTCACGATGATGGTCGCGGGTTCGGATGCGAAGGCCCTGGTCAAGATGGCCAAGACGGGCAAGCGTGACGAGGGTGCCCGTGAGGTGACCATCGAGGTCGTCGATGCCGGTGCGCAGGTGACGTTCCGGTTCAGCACGGGGGAGGCGATCACCGTGCGCGGCTTTGATGTGCAGTTCCCGAAGTGGCGCCACCTGCTGCCGTCGGACGACTCGCGCATGGGCGGCATCGTCGGTATGGGCTACACCGGCCCCTATCTCGGGCGGTTCACCCGCGCGCGGGCCGATGAGCAGGCCAGCGGGGCGCACATGGTGGTGTTCCCGTCGGTGACTTCGGGCGGTAAGCCCGGCCCGACGGCGATCAGTATCGGGGAGGACTTCTTCGGGCTGCTGATGCCCGTCCGCCCGCCGGGAGACGAGTGGGCGTTCCGACGTCCCGGCTGGCTGGACGCGGCCGCCAGCGCGGCTGTCAGCGGCTCGGCGGGGGTGTCTTGAGATGGCGACGGCGAACCCGAGCGGTCAGTGACCGGCGCGGCCGTCGACCCGCAGCTGGCGACGTTGCAGACGCGTCTGGGTCAGGTGCGCGCTGCGATCGAGCGGCGCGCGGTCGAGGTGGTCCGGGCGTGGCTAATCGAGCAGGGACGGACCTGGCTGTCCGTCGAGTTCACCAAGACCCGGCCGGAGCCGCCGTTCGACGGCGACGCTGCGCTGGCTGCTGCGGTGAGCGAGCTGCCGCGACGGGCTTACGGCAGCGGGTTGGATGTGCGCGGCAGCTTCATCGTGCGGCTGTCGGACCTCAACGCGTTTCTGCGTCGTGCGCACGACGACGCGGTGTCCGTTCCGCATGGCCCGCGCCTGGAGCTGGTCGTGGTCCGAGATCCCGACGGCGGGACCGACGTGACGGTTCTCGTCGACGGAGTGCAGATCGACGACTACGAGGAGTACGTCATCGACGCCGGTCGCGGTTCCACCTTCGGCGACTGGACCGAGTCGCGCGAAGAGGCGATCGCCTCGGCATCCCCGGCGGCGGCCGCGCTGCTGTCCTCGTCGTATGACTATCCGCCCGGCTACGCCTACATCGACGACGCTCCGGAGGGGTGGCCTTTCGAGGACAGTGAGGCGCGAGCATGACGAATCCTGCTGCGCTGGAGACGAAAACAGTGGTGATCGAGTGGGTCGAGGAATCCGTGCACCAGGTGACGGTGCGGGTTCCGGTGGACTTCGACGCCGATGAGTGCGACCTCGGCGACGGCCTGGCCGAGCTGGACGACGACGGTTTCCGGGGGTTGGAACGCAACCAGATCGTGGTGCGCGACGTCGCGCCCGATCCGGCGGCGGAGTTCTTCGACCCGCCCCGCTTCGACGGGCTGTCGCGGTGAGTCCGCTGTCGCGGGAGCTGTGTGGCGCCTGCGCGGCCGTGACGATCCCCGGCGACGTGTGGCGGGCGTTCCTGGCCCAGGAAACGGCGCTCGACGATGAGCATCCTGGCCCGGTGTCGTTGCCTGCTGTCGTGGGTGAGCTACACCGGATGATCGCCGAAGGTCAGCCCGCACCCGACAGCTGAGGTGAGCCCGATCCGCCGGCCGATTTGTGTCGGCGGATCGGCCCGCGAAGCGATGGGTGTTCGGTGTCCGGTCGCGGCGCTAGCATCCCGGCTGTATCCGCCCAGCCCGGAGGTCAGAGCCTTGATGTCAGCGACCCCGATACCGGCTCCGGCCGCGATCCTTGCCGAGGCCCGCTCGAATATTCATGCAGCTGCTGTCGCCGAGCTCGGTGAGCGTCGCCGGATGTTCGCCCACCACGCGGCCACCCTGTCGGCAGACGCAGCACTGCACCCACACGCCGAAGCCTCGCGCAACGCGCGATGGCACAGTGCTACCTCGACGAGACGGCCGGTCTGCTAGCCCGTGCCGCTGAAGAATCTGCAGCCGCGTCGACGCACTGCGTTTAGACACCCACTCCCCACCCGGCACGGGGGTGGGGAGTGGGTGTCTAAACATGTTGGTCTGCTAAGTGATTCGTGCCGTGGTCGTCGGTGTGGGTGAGTAGAATCGTAGGTGTTGGACAGGCCAGCGGGGCCGGTCCGGTTTCCCAGGGAAGGGGAGTGCAGTGGCTGTTGCGGTGTTGGGGTCGCGGGTGGTTGATCGGATGCCGATTCCGGCGGGTCTGGTGACGCGGACGATGGTGGTGGTGCGTCCGGTGGCCGGGCATGTGTCGGTGTCTGATGCGCGGACGGATCTGGCGGTGGTGTCGGTGCAGTGGGGTGAGATTTTCATGCGGTTCACCTCGGCTGAGCAGGTGTCGGCGGTATTGGCGGCGTTCGGGGCGGTGCGTGAGGCGCTGCGCGGGGCAGCGGGTAACGCGAACTTGGATGCGTTCAGCGGTGATGAGTGGCCGGGGGTGTCGGTGGTGTCGGTGACGTGGAGGCGGCCACCGGAGTGGTCGGTGGTTACTCAGTCGGCCTATGACGGGCGTCTGCGCAGGACCTTGCATTACGTCGAGGTTCACATGGGACCGATTCAGTGGCGGGTGGTCGATTGGGCCGGGTATGAGGCGGCGATGGTGCTGCTGCGCAACGTACATCGCACGGCAGTGGCGGTGTTTCGTGACGGGGGCAGGTTTCGGGTTGATCCGTCGAAGGTCGACGCCTTCACCGAGACCGCTGCGGGAGCCTCGCCGTGATTGGCGGCCTGGTGCGCGTCGTGGCGCGGCAGGCGCGGATGCTGGTGCTGGTGGCGGTGCTGGCCGGTGCGGCGAACCACTACTTGGGGATACCGGTGTCGGTCACCCTCGGTTACGCGCTGGTGGGCTGGTGGTTGTGGGTTGCGCTGCGAGTGCCGGTGCGGATGGTGCGCCGCCATGCCGGGGGCCGGCCAGCTCGGTGAGTAGCGCCTCTGGTGGTGGGCTGTGTGGCCGCGCAGCCCACCACCACCCAACCCGGCACAGGGGTTGGGTGGTGGTGAGTTATTGCGTTGTGGTGTCCGGTGTTTGGTCTGCGGTTTGTCGGGGCCGGGGGGTATGATCACAGGTGTTGGGCAAGCCGGTTGGGCGGGCCTCGGATTCCCGGTGAGAGGGGAGTGTCATGGCAGATCAGGTGATGATCATTCTGCAGGGGCTGCCAGGTGCGGGTAAGTCCACGTGGGCGGCCGCGTGGCGCGATGCTGCCCCGCAGCGGCGGGAGGTGGTCAACCGCGATCAGATCCGTTTCGAGCTGTTCGGGGTGTACAGCGGCCTGACGGCGGAGCAGGAGGCTGTGGTGAGCGATATTGAGTCGCTGCGCGGCGATCGGGCGCTGGGCGCGGGCCTGTCGGTGGTGGTGGATGCCACCAACCTTGAAAGCGCCCATCGCGAGGTGTGGGTGATGCAGGCGGCCCGGCATGGGGTCCGGGCCGAGGTCGTCACGATCGACACGTCGCTGCAGGAGTGTCTGCGCCGCAACCGGTCGCGCGGTGCCGCTGGTGGGCGCCTGGTGCCCGAGGACATCATCCGTGGCATGGCAGCGGCCGCGGAGTGCTTCTAGAGCTGACGCGGCTGTGTAGGAGCGACTATCACCATGCAAGGAGAGACGACTATGACCAGTTCAGACGACGGCCGGCGACTGTCGGGTCTGACCGCGAACCAACTGCGCGCCGAGCGGGACGATCCCGGCACCACCGATGAGCGGCGCGCTCTGGTTTATCGCGAGATCAGCCGGCGACTCGTCGCCCAGCTGCGGGGTTGAGCAAAACGGCGGTGTCGCTTGGTCCGGTTACGGTCGGCATATCGAGGTGTTGATGAAGATGAGGAACCGTGGAGATGACTTCTATGTCGTCAGGCCCGACCCCGGTTGGGGCGATCTCGTGGGCGGGCGAAGCGACCGCATGGCGGGCGGCACTGAATCTGTGGTGTTTGTCGGTGATGGGCAGCATGATGGGTTGCGTGGTCGCAGACGGTGGATTTGGTGTAGGTCGACGGGATGGTTGGCTGTGAGTGTCGATACGAGCGTCCGGCCGTCGTGGGTGAGAACCGGGTACAAGTTCTTTCCCTACGCAGCACAACAGGCTGATCAGTGGTGGGTGCTGAGGTTCAACGTCGGTTTCCCAGAACACGATATGTACACGATCTTTGTCGACAACCAGGTGGTTGGCGATGTCACTGGGGATCCTGACTCCAGTGTCCCACTGATTGCGAGTATCGGAGCGTTGAACCCTTCCCGTCCGCAGGAGCCGATGCTGGATCCTGCGGGTGCTCGCGCCGTGGTCGAGGGGGTGGCGAGGTTCGTTGATTACGGAAGCGAGCGCGGAGACTCGTGTGTGTTCTGTTCCGATAATCGCGACGCGCTGACCCCCGAGGCGTAACCGCGCCCGGTGCTGACTGGTCAGGCCGTCGGTGGTGGGTTTCTGGCTTGATATTCCGGGCTTTGCAGGATCATTTGGGCGAGGACTCGCATTGCTGGGTCACCGGTCCGAGCAAGCTGTTCCAGTTCTTGGCGCGGCAGCGAGGACAAGCTCGTGCCCCAGCCGTCGGCGGTCCCTGGGTTTTCCTCGGCTCCCCAGCTACCTCCGCCGCCGGAGCCTCCTCCGGCGCCGTCGGTGGCGGCCGGTGAAGGCGTGTCGATGCGTTGTTCCACTGGCGGTTCGGGTGCGCTGGTTCCCAGTGGCGCATGTGGTAGCCCACCGGAACCGCTTGGTGCCGGTGGGGCCGCCGGTAGGGGTGGTGGGTGTTCTGGGTCGATTCCAACAGCGTCGTTGACGCTGGGGCGGCTGTGGGTGGAACTTTCGATGATCGCGTTCCACAGGTCGTCGCCGTGTCTGCCTTTTGCTTCGTTACGGGCGATGAGGTCTTCCCAGGTGAGGTTGGGGTTTTGGGCAGTGATCTGCTCGGCCAACGCACGATCCTCCATGAGACCACGCGTCCAGGTGCGCAGGGCGTTGCGTTGCTCGAACATGATCTGAGCGCGCTGCTCAGGTGATAACCCCTCGGCTATCAGTCGTTCGTTGAGTTCGCGCATGCGAAGCTCGCCGTGCAAGTAGACGGTTCTGGTTTCGGCCGCCGACAGGCTTCCCGCGTCGTATGCGGGCAGCCCCAAGTCTGACACCGGCAGTGGCGGATCGCCGCTGCCGGCATCGGGGTCGGGAAGCGGCGATGGAATTGGGCTCTCTGGAAGGGTCCGATGGTCCACCAGTTGAACGTGGCTGTCGTCTGCTTTGGCGTCCGCGCCGCCGGCATTGGCGGCTTGCTGCCCTAGGGCCTGCTCGGTGGCCACTGATTGGGTCACGATGGCAGCTGTCCGAGTCTGGTGCTGGTTGATGATGCCGAGGATGGCGGCTAAGCCCTCCGGCGAGTTGGGGTTGGGGATGGCTGCGATCTCGGCGGCTTCGGCGCTGGCGTTGTCGGCTATCGCGTTGGCGCCGTCGACGTTGAGGTTGGCGCTGGAGTCGGTGACACCGCGGAAGATGTCGGCGGCTTCGGCGCTGCGGGTGAATGGGACGGTGTCGGTGCGAGTAGCTGCGACGTAATTGGGAAGGACCGTGGTGGAGAAATCGCTGGCCACCACCGA